>PWFL01000006.1 GCA_003553825.1 Candidatus Iainarchaeum sp. | reverse complement strand
TCTTGAGTCTATTGTTTCTTCGTTTACCTTGAATTCAACGGTTTGCGTGTCCTGTATTTCATCTGTATTTGTTACTGAGTAAAGGACTTGGACCTCTCTTTCTAGAGGCATTGGGTCTATTCCTACGGGTGAGATGATTTCTGGTTTGAATTTTGCTCTTTCTATTTCTTCATCTTCTTCTTTGAAGTGTGCTGTTATCTCCTTGTCCGAATCCATTGTGATTTGTATTTCCTCTTCCGTGCTTTCTTGATCCCCTGTCCATTCTTGGAATATCCAGTCTTCTTCTGGAGTAGCGGTTACTGGTATTTCCGTTCCATGGGTGTAGGTGTGTGTTCCTGTTTCCGGTAATGTTTCTCCTTCTCCTTCTGTGTTTATTGTTAGTTCGTGTTCTACTGTTGGATCGTCCTCTATTTCTTCGGTTGTTAGTAGCATGCTCGCCGCTGCTATTCCCACTATCACTACTATTATTGCGATAATGACGCCTAATGTTTTTTTAGTTATTTCAATCTTCATATTTTTCACTCTTGTTCTATATTTGTATATGGGCTTTAAGTTTATAAATGTTTTTTTATCTTTAATTCATCTACCTCCGAGCAGTTCATCGTATTTCTCCCTTGCTCCTTTAACCGTTTCAACTCCTTTCACTATGGCTTTACCACTACTGTAAACTGATATCTTTATGCCTTTGTTTTCTAGAATCGCTATTTTGTCTCCATAGGTGTCTACTTCTGGATTTATTTTCTCAAGTTTCTCCGGATCCGTTATCCTTGGATAAAGTTGAACCGATTCTTCACTACACCTCTTCCTAGCTTCTCTTACTCTGTCCAGTTCTTTGTACTCTTCTTCGCAGGTGCTGCAGTTTTTTCTCTTTTTAGTTTTTAGTTTATCAAAAACCATGTTTTCTAAATTAATGGTCAGGAGATCCGTTAATGGTTTTTCTTCTATTAGTTTAACTAGTTGGTTGACCTGCAGTGCTGAAATTACTTCAGCTATGCCCGGTGAAATCCCTTCTTGGTCACAGGTTTCTTGACTCGCGGGTTCTTCTCCTAGGGTGCACCTTAGGCATGGTCCTTCCGGGTGGACTGTCATTGTCATTCCTCTGGCTCCTCCTATCATTCCGATGATAAGAGGTATTTCTTCCTTCTTAGCGTAGTCATTTAACAATAAACGGGTCTTCAAGTTATCCGTTGAATCGATCAATACATCCGTTTCTCCTACCTGATTCTCTATATTGTTGGGATTGATATCTAGAGCAGAAGAGCTAACTGAACAGGATTTCTCCGAATCCATCCCTTTGATTTTTCTCTGCATTGCTTCTGTTTTGAGTTCTCCCACATCTTCCTTTGTATATTCTTGATTATCGATGTTTCTTTCTTCCACGAAGTCCCTGTCTATCAAATGTAGATCGGTTCCTATCTTTCCAAGAGTTTTAGCTGTTTTTGAGCCCAGAGTGCCAAGTCCAATGACTGTGCAGCGAGTATCTTGAAGCTTTTCATGATTTGAACCGAGGTAGGTTTTTATCCTAGATTCTTCATTCATTCTAATCACTTGATAGGATTTGATTCGTTGCAGTATTTAGTCCTTTGATCTCGTTAACTATTTACTTCTCCCACACCTTAAATAATGAAAGACCCTATATAAAAATATGGATAGAAATGATATTAAAAAGATAAACTAGGATAAGTGGTAAAATGAAGATAATATTCAAATCTGAACGAGAAGAAGAACCAAAAGAAGTGAATACCAATGCCAAAACAGTTGCAGAATTCCTGGAAGAACAAGAATTAAACCCTGTTATCCATGTAGTCTCCCTCGATGGCGAAGTGGTTACTGAAGACGAAGAACTAGCTGAAGGAAACGAATTAAAGGTGCAGAAGGTGGTTAGCGGAGGCTAATTTACTAATTCAATATCTTCATAACGATAAGTAATAAAAAATAAAGATACATTTAGAAATTGAGGAAACGGAGATTCGAATGCCAGGGGAAGATGAAAGAGGATCGAGAAGATTTGGAGCGTTCACAGGAGTATTCATACCAACTTTTCTGAGCATAGTTGGAGTTATCTTATTCTTGAGACTGGGGTACGTTGTAGGAGGTGTTGGCCTTCCTGGGGCGGTCGCGATAATCGTTATAGCGGTTTCAGTAACTATTTCAACCGGTCTTTCCTTGAGTTCAATCGCTAGCAACATTAGAATAGGAGCGGGAGGAGCCTATTCAATAATTAACAAAACTTTAGGGCTTGAAATTGGAGGTAGCATTGGAATACCTCTTTACTTGGCCCAGTCATTTTCAGTTGTTCTTTATATTTTCGGATTCGCGGAAGCGTGGAGGTACTTATTTCCGGACCACGGCTTGATCCTTGTTTCTCTGATTATCTTCCTTGTTTTATTCTTACTAACCTACATGAGCACTAGCATAGCTGTCAAGATCCAGTTAGGTGTTTTCATCTTTATATGCATAGCTCTAGTCACTGTATTTGTTGGTGGTATCCAGGCCGGGCCCACTGCTCCGGTAGATGCAGTTGGAGAAACGCCTGGGTTCTGGGTATTGTTCGCTATATTTTTCCCAGCAGTAACTGGACTGATGTCGGGTATAGGTATGTCTGGAGAGCTCAGCGACCCTAAATCACAGATACCAAAAGGAGTAATATACGGACTAGGAGTGACCACTATTATATATTTAGCTACAGCTGCGTTACTGATCTACTCGGCCACTCGGCCTGAGCTGCTTGAGAATACACTTATACTAGCTGAGATCTCTATTGCACCTACCTTTGTATTGATTGGTATACTAGCAGCCACTTTTTCTAGTGCTTTAACAACTATAATAGCTGCGCCAAGAGTTCTTGAAGCACTGGGAGAAAATGAAGTAATTCCAAAGAGTGATTTCTTTAGCCAAACTTCTTCCAAAGGAGAGCCAAGAAACGCGGTTCTCGTAACAGGTTTACTGATGCTGCCTTTGATATTAATGGGGAGTCTTGATTCCGTTGCACAGGTTCTCACAATGCTCTTCTTAATCACTTACGCTATGATAAACGTTTCAGTGTCACTGGAACAATTCTTAGGACTGAGGAGCTTCAGACCCACGTTCAAGATACCTAAATTTGTTCCTCTCTACGGAGCTATCGGTTCTCTAATACTCATATTCCTAGTGAATCCCTATGCTAGCATGGCGGCAATACTAATAGTTGTGTTGGTTTACAGTTTATTGGCTAGAAAGACATTGAAACAAGAGAGAGGAGATGTTAGATCCGGTTTATTCAGAGCAATGTCCCAATGGGCAGCGGAAAAAACCCGGACACTACCCGAGTCATCAATGCACATATGGAAACCGAACATGATCGTGCCGGTGCAGAGTACAAAAACTCTTAGAGGAAACTTCCCCTTGATCAAATCCATAGCCTACCCAAACGGAAGAATGACCGTGTTAGGATTCAGACCTGATGAAAAATCACAGGATAAGAAAACCCCTGAAGAAAACCCTGACCAAGAAAAAGAAAATGAAAAAAAACTCCAGATGCTTCCTGAATTAGTTGACAAGTTCTCCGAAGAAAAAGTATTTACTTCTTACTCTACCGTGAAATTCGAAAACTACGTGAACGCTCTAACAGTATCAATGGAAGCGATAGACAGCCAAGTTTTCGCCCCGAACATGCTCTTCCTACCTTACAAACCAACCGAGCTACATCCAAAAGATATGAAGAAAATAATAAGATCATCAAAGGAACAAGAATGTGGGGTAGCACTGTTCGACAGAGATGAAGAGATAGGATTAGGAACGGAAAAAGATATACATGTTTGGATATCACCTATAGCTCTTGAACACGATCTATTCGAACAAAGATACTATGATCTAGCTCTATTAATAGCGTACAGCATAAAAAGAAACTGGAACGGGACCATACACATATGGATGTGTGTTGAAGAAGATCGAGAAAAAGAAGCACTGAGATACCTACACAAGCTCTCGTACGAGGCAAGACTTCCACACTCAACTGACATAAACGTGGTTACCAACGACTTCCTGAAAACCTACAAAGATGCTCCAGAAGGAGACATCCACATCCTTCCATTCAGAGAAGAAGACATCGAAATCATCTCCAAAATAGCAAAAATAGAGGGAAAATCTCAATTATTCGTTCTGGACTCCACAAAAGAAAGCATACTGGCATAAGATAAACAAACAGACTCTTTCTCCCAAACCAAAAAATAAAGCTACCAGGCACCAACACCTAATTAAAAAATAAAACACAAAAGATACACATGTTCAAAAAGATCAAAGAAATATTCAAACCCAGGGAAAAAGAACCCGAAACAACTCAAATAAAAACAACTTTACCACAGCTACACTCCAAATTAAAGCAGGAAAAGAAAGAAGAGATCAAAAGAAAAGAAAAAAAAGCTCGAGAAAAACTAAAACAACTGAAAGATACAAAGAAAGAAGTGGAAAAAAGAAT
The DNA here is from genome assembly GCA_003553825.1 of Candidatus Iainarchaeum sp. Lineage (GTDB taxonomy): Archaea > B1Sed10-29 > B1Sed10-29 > B1Sed10-29 > B1Sed10-29 > B1Sed10-29. The sequence goes on along the minus strand of PWFL01000006.1, from coordinate 4,501 downwards.
AAAGCAACTTAAAAAAGAAGAGTTTAGCAAAGCAAAAGACCCTGAAGATGAAGCGCGAAGAAGAATCCCAGTGGGCACTCTGCAAGATCTAAAGACCAATTACTGCGAAAAAGCGGAAAGATCACTACGAGAAGTTCCAAAAAACTTCAACACAACTTATAAAGGAGTAAAAAAAGCCCTAGAAGAACACGTTAAACTCCTGAACAAGCTTAACTCCGTTACTTACAAACAAGCATCCGCACTACCCAAGTTCCAAACCCACAGAAAGACCAAGAAAGCCATAAAAAAACTGGAAGGAAAAACAAGAGAACTTGAAAAATTCCTAAAAGAAGACTACAAAATAAAGAAGATCCTTAAAGAAACGGAGAAAGCAGCAAAAACACTAAAACAAAAGCAAAAAAGAGAAAAAGAACTGAAAAAAGACTTGAAAAACAAGAAAAAAGAACTAAAACAAGCTAAAAAAGAAGAAAAAGAGGCAAAACAAAACCTAGAGGAGTATGAAGGACATGAGAAGCACGAGGAAGTTGAAAAACTCCAAAAACAAAAGAAAGAACAGAAAAAGAAAAAGAAAAGCCAAGAAAGACAAATCAAGAAAGAAATAAAAAGACTGAGAAGAATATTCAAGAAATTCAAACACCAAGAGGTGGGAAAACCAGCCGAACTAACCGGAAGACTACTACAAGATCCATTAAAAACCTACTTAGATATAAAAAAGCAAGAAATGGAGAAACTGCTCGATCAAATACTCAAAGCCATAAACGAAGACAGAGTGCAAGTGGGCAGTAAGATGAAGAAAAGAGTGAAAAAAACCAAAAAGAACCTGGAAAAACTGGAAAACAACAAAGAAACAATAGAAAAAACAAAGGAAAAAATAAAAGACTTAGAGAAAGAAATACGAACCTATTCAAGATTCCTTGAAAAAGGCAAGCACCTGGAGAAAGAACTGAACCAAGCTGAGAACCAAAAAAACAGGCTGGAAAAGGATATAAAAAACCTGAAAAACAGTTTAAAAGAAACAAAAAAAGAAATAAACACAATAAAACAAAAAACAAAGAAAAAAATAAACCAAGAAATAAGAGGAATCCAAGTGGAGTTAGAAGAAGATTAATGCTCGATTAAAACAAGAGGGTGAATATGAAAGAAGCCCAATACTATCAAAAACAAAACTCGAGAGCCATCTGCTACCTATGCCCCCACACATGTGAGCTAAAACCAGGTGAAAGGGGAAAATGCAGAATAAGAAAAAACATTGAGGGAAAGATACACTCCACCGTATACGGAAAACCAAACGCAGTAAACACGGATCCAATCGAGAAAAAACCACTATACCATTTCCTACCTGGAAAAAAAGCACTATCAATAGGAACCGCGGGATGCAACCACAGCTGCACCTTCTGTCAAAACTGGAGAATGAGTCAAAAAACCGAAGAAGAAATCAAATCAATCTCGCTATCACCAGAAGAAGTTGTAAAAGAAGCACAGCAACAAAACACGGATATAATAGCCTACACCTACAACGAACCCACCGTGTTCTTCGAATACATGCAAGATATCGCGAAAAAAGCAAGAGAAAAAAACATAAAAAACGTAGCGGTTACCTGTGGATTGATCAATCAAAAACCTCTGGAAGATATGTGTAAATTTATAGATGCTGCTAACATAGATCTAAAGTACTTCTCCGATCAATTATACAGAGAAATATCAGGTGGATACTTAAAACCAGTTCTGAACACTATAAAAACACTGAAACAAAAAGGGGTATGGATAGAGATAACAAACTTACTAATACCAGGTCTGAATGATACTGAAGAAATGATAACAGAAATGTGTAACTGGATAGTAGAAAATATTGGGGAAGACGTCCCGCTGCACCTATCAAGATTCCATCCAGCATACAAAATGCAGGAAAAACCACCAACTCCTATAAAAACAGTGAAAAAAGCTAAAAAAATAGCTAAAGAAAAAGGAATAAACCACGTTTATATAGGTAACGTCCCAGGGGAAATGAGAGACACCGAATGCAGCAAATGCGGTTCAACTCTAATAGAGAGAAGAAACTTAAGATCAAATTTCCGAGCCTTGGATCCTGAAAAAGGAAGATGTAGTGAATGCGGAACTTCGATTTCAGGAGTATGGCAATAATCAGGAGGAATTCAATGTCTAGAAAACCAGTTGCAAGAGGATTCTATCCATTTGAAGAAGAAGGACTAGAAAATGAAATTAAAACATTGTTAGAAAAAGCTCCTGAAAGAACTATGGAGCCAAAGGGTCTGATAGTACCTCATGCAGGATACAGATTCTCTGGGGAGACCGCTGCACATGCATACAAAACTCTAAGAGACAGAGAACTAAAGAATGCTATAATACTCGGATTCAATCACTCTGGAATAGGGGAAAAAGCCGCTCTTTCAACACAAACTTGGGAAACCCCGCTTGGAGATATCCCGATAAATAAAAAATTATCCGGACAGTTACTAAAAAATGATTTAATAAAAGAAGATGAAACTGCTCATCAAAAGGAACACAGCATAGAAGTACAACTACCTTTCTTAAAATACATGTATCCTGATATTGAAATTGTTCCAATCTCTCTGTCAAATCAACTGAAAAAAGAAGAAATGAAGGAGATATCAGAACTCTTAAAATCCATTGAGTACAAAGAAAATATCCTGATAGCCTCCTCAGATCTAAATCACGTTGGAGCAAGATTCGGACTTACCCCAAAACAAGAAAATTTGGAATACTTAGAAAAGGAAGACAAAGAATTCATAGAGGATATCAAAAACCTCGAGATACAAGAAATAATTGAGAAAGGTAAAAAATCCACTATATGTGGTTTTATTCCAATAGCCGTAGCTCTAGAAACGCTTAAAGAAAAAATAAAAAAGGCTGAAGTGCTTCATAGATCTAATTCCTATGAAGCCACAGGTAACACATCTTCTGTGGTAGGTTATGCTAGCATTGCCCTATATTGAGTTCTCTTTTCAATATTCTGGTATTGTAGGAGCTGCTTCTGGATCCGCTGGAAGCTCGAATGTTTCTTCAGGTATATCTGCATTTAGTTCCAGGGAACTGATCTTTGTTTCAAAGGAAATGGATTGTCCTTGTTCCTCAAAATTTATTTTGTCGAATAGGGATATTCCTGTTTCTCGGTCGTAGCACTGTTCCATGTCTATTGTCATTTCTTCCATTCCTTGCATTCCTTCTATTTCTTCTGTAACTTCCATTTCTATGTAGTCACATTTTCTTCCCGCTATTTCTCTTTCTTCAACTTCGTCTTCAGGGAATTCTATGTTTCCTTCTTCTATCATCTCTTCCATCTCTTCTCTTTCCACACTTACATCCATCCCTGGAATGGTTTCTTCTTCGTGACATGCCCATTCACCCATCTCTTCGATGCAGGTGAAGGATCCTTCAGGCAGTATGAAGGTGGACATCTGCATTTCTTCCGGTACCTCTTGGTCCTGTATGTCTTGATCCTCTGGCACTCCCATGTCAGGCATTTCTAACACTATGTCATTTCTAACCTTCTCGTTTCCTGTAGTTGCGTAGCTAACGAAACTTCCTTTCATCTCCATTTCTTCCATCATCATGGATATCTTCATTGTTGCTTCTCCTTCCGCTGTATGTGCAGGTATCTCTTCCATTTTATCTATACTCCCCATTACTGCTTCTTCCGGTGTATCTGCTCTTGCTCCACCATCCAATATATTTGGGAAAAATATAGCTCCTATAGCTATCGCGGCTACTCCTATCAGCGTTATTACTGTAACTGCTAAAAATTTGGTTCTGTCTTCCCTCTCTTTTTTATCTTCTTCAGCCATTTCATTCACCTGTCTTTATTACGTTCTTGTATCTTTTATGAGTTTCCTTTCACTAAACTAATCGATTATTTTTCGATTCTCGATAATGCTCTTAGTATTAGCCATGAAGCGAGGTAACTGGTTCTGTTATTAAGCTCCTTGGATGCAACTTCGCATATATCCATTCCAATAATTTCTTTTTCGAATGCTGCTTCGAGTAATTCATCTACTTGGCTAGGTGTCTTCCCTTGTGGTTCCGGATAAGCTACTCCTGGGGCATATGATGGGTCCAGGATATCTAGGTCTATTGTGAGGTAGGCTGGTTCTTTTATATTTTGTATTTTTTCCATGTCTTTTTTTTCTTTTTCTCTGTTTTTCCCCTGTTCACTGTGCTGTCTAGCGCCTATCTGTTGGATTTTAATTTCTGGTTTTTCTTCTTTCAGTCTTCTTACCCAGGTATTGTGGGTGTATTTGTTTCCATTTAGATCTTTATCTAAGTCTTTGTGAGCATCTAGTTGAATTAATGAGTTGAGTTCCAGTGATTTAGCTATTGCTAGCGATATTAGGTGCTCTCCACCTATTGAAAGTATTAAAGCATTTTCATTGATCTCTTTTATCTCTTCAATGGTTTCTTTTATCCTTTTTTCCGTTTCTTTGTAATCTCCTGGAACTATATCTATTTCTCCCGCGTCATGTAT
>PWFL01000044.1 GCA_003553825.1 Candidatus Iainarchaeum sp. | reverse complement strand
GCACGCCGGGGAAGGGATTCGAACCCTTGTGGCCGTGAGGCCACCGGTCCTCGAAACCGGCGCATTTCCGCTCTGCCACCCCGGCCGTTATTTTTAGAAAATTCTTCATAATCCTTGTAGGTACTTCACTATTATGAAGGCGAAGACTAGAGGCACTCCGAATCTTTCTATTATTCCACCTGTTTGTATTGGTCCTTTTAAACGTATCTTTGATTCTTCACCAAGCCATCTAACTCCTTGTGGATTTAAAGAATCTATTATTAAGTGGCTTAGGTATCCTATTATTGCTCCCAGCAATATTGGTGACCATACAGCTTTTTCTAAGTAGTTTAGAGTTGTTGCTATTATCACTATCCATGCTGTTAGTCCGTAGAGTGTATGTGTAATTCCTCTGTGGGTAGTTACGGTTGATATTCCTGTTGATATCATTTTTGTGAAGGCTGTCCAGTGGCTTATGAAGCTCTTTGGGTGATCTATGTCCACTATTAGGCTCGATATTGCCGCGATTATTATTCCGGCTGCTGTTATCTGCATTCCTATTATCGGACTCAGAAATAGGTAGAGTGCTGTTCCTGCCATTATGTGTGATCCGTGTAGCATGTTTAAGTTAAGTATTCCTTGTTTTTATAATTGTTTTGGCTTATTCTCTTTGTTTTAGTTTCTTTTTATTGATTGTATTATGTGTCCTAGTCCGCTTAGTATGAATGCTCCTCCTACCCAGTACTGGATGAGTGCTGGGTAGCTGATTACTAGTAGTCCTGTGGCTACGAGGATCAATCCTATGAAGCCCGCGGTTATTTTACTTGTTTTTTCCATTTTGTTTTCCACCTCGTCTATCACGTTTATGAGTCCTAGTAGGTTCCATGGACCGTGGTCCAGGTTGTGTTTCTTCGCGTATTTCCGTAATCCTGAGCTTATTTCTTTCCAGAATTCCGCGAAGAATATGAAGTTAAGCATTAATAGTGATATAAGTATGACTACGGTGTATGTTATTCCTGCCCAGTAGTCGGTGAAGTGTGTTAGTAGGAGGCCTATTTCATCGAAGAATATTCCCAGTCCTCCTCCGTACAGTACTGCGGATATTCTATCTGATAGTTTGTCTTTGTGCACTATGGATATCCATCCTGCGATTATTATTAGTGCTAGTCCGTAGTAGAAGTGGTGTATCATGTATGTTTCGAATGGGAAGATGTCTCTCCCTGTCCAGCCATTTACTAGGAAGAATACGTAGAGCCTGGAAATTAGGAAGGATATTAGGAATGATACGAATATTAAGAAAGGTGTTTCTTTATTTTTTTCTCTAAGTCTTTTTGTAAGCTTCATGTTTTTCTTTTTTTGTTTTTGTTTCTTATATAATTAGGAGTGAGATTAGGAACCCGAGTATTGATCCTGCTGTTACTGGTGGTAGTGCGGGGATTGCTATTCCAGGTCTTTTAAGTAGGTAGGTGAATAGTAGTACGAGCGCTGTGAGTGCTCCTAGTGATGCTGCTATTGTGTGTATTATTCCTATTCTTAGTAGTGATACTGTGAATACTAGTGGTATTGCCAGGTCTCCTCCTCCTAGTTGGAATGTTTTGTTGTATTTTTTGAGTTCTTTTTTCCTGGTTTTTCCTGGTTTTTCTTTTCTTGGTTCTTTTCCTTCGAGTTTCTCCACGTGTTTTGTTTGTCCTTCTGTTTGTGTTGGGAAGGCTGCTGTGAATGCTCTTGGTTTTTCAGTTATTGCTTTTGCCATGTAGATCATGTGTTTTGTGTAGAACACGGAGATGAAGTCGTATATTCCTAGTGCTAGCATGAATATTAGTACGGGTATTATTCCTATTGAGGCTCCTAGTACTGCTCCCGCTCCTGATACTGCGATTGTTAGCGCCATGTTTTGTGTCAGGTAGCTTCTTTTGTAGAGGTGGAAGGCTGTGAGTGCGAAACCTAATATCAGACCGATTGGTATTATCCCTATTCGTGGTATTGGTATGCCTATTGGGATTAGGAGTTGGAATACTATTAGTGAGGCGAAGAATATTGCTACTGCTTCGAATAATGTTAGTATTTCTTTTTTGAATTTTATCACTAGTAGTATGATGCCTGTCAGTCCCATTAGATAGGCGAATAACCATACTGATATCATTGGGCTTCCTGGGTCTCCCAGTGCTGGTTCTACTGCTCCTATTGACATTAGTTGTAGGTATCGGTAGCCCGTGGTTATTCCTAGGAACTGTACTATTAGGAACATTGTTATTAGAACTAGCATTATCTGGGTTTTATTCAACTTCATCTTTAAGCTCCTGGAATGGTTTTATTTTTAGGCTGGTTTGTATACGTTGTGTGCTGGTGTGTAGATGTCTCCGTTTTTCTTTAGTTTTTTGAGAACTTCTTTTACTTCTTCTTCATCGATTCCTTCGGCTTTTGCTTCGTCTTTTATGGCGTCGTAGGTTGCTTCGTCGTATTCTTCGTTTATTCTTTTCACTATGTTCATGGTTTTCTTCATTTTGTCCATTTGGCTCTTGCTTGATCCGGTTGCTATGATGTCTATGTCGAATTCTCCTGTGTCCGGATCCATTCCTATTTTCTTCAGCCATGTTTTTTGCAGGTTTATTGCTCTTTCCGCGTCTTCTAGTTCTACTTTTTCAGATAGTCTTCCTTTTGCACTGGCTTCTGCTAGTCTTATGACTGCTTCTAGTTGTCTTGCTGTTATTGGTACTGCTTGTTGTTGTTCTCCTATTTTACGCATCTCTACGTAGAATTCTTGTATCCTTTCTTCGGCTTCTTCGCTTAGTGTGGGTTGTATGTTTTTTCTCGCGTATGCTATGTATTTTCTTAATAGTTCTGGATCTATAGCTGGTGTTACTTCTCGTGTTTCTATTTCTTTGGTTCTATCTTCTTCTCTTTCTATTCTTTCTCCTGCTGCTTTGTGTGTTGTTAGTATGTGGTTCGCCATTTCTTTATCTTTATCTTCGTTTGGTTGGTCTTTTATCGGGAACATTAGGTCGAACCGGCTCATTAGAGTTGAAGATAGATTGAATTGTTCCGCGGGTAGTTCGTTTGGATCGAATCTACCGTATTTTGGGTTTGCTGCTGCTAGTACTGATGCGTTTGCTTTGAATGTGCTGACCATTCCTGCTTTTGCTACTCTTATTTTTTGTGATTCCATTGCTTGGTGTAGGCTGGCTCTGTCATCTGAATCTATCTTGTCCAGTTCGTCTACTAAAGCCATTCCTCCTCCTGCTAGTACTAGTGCTCCTGCTTTGAGTGTCCATCCTTCGTCTCCGAATTCGTCTTTTTCCGCTGATGCGGATAGTCCTGCTGAGGTGGATGATTCTCCTCCTACGTAGATTCCTTTTGGTGCTAGGCTCTCCACGTATTGTAGTAGTTGTGATTTTGCTGTTCCTGGATCTCCTATTAATAATACGTGTATGTCGGAGCGCATTGTCATTCCATCGGGTTTTTCTTTTCCTTTGGTTCCTCCGAATAGTTGTAGTGTTATTGCTTCTTTGATGTCTTCGTATCCGTATATGCTTGGTGCTATGGAGCTAACTATTTTTTCGTAGATTAATGGATCGTTTGAGAGTTCTTTTATCTTTTCTTCGTCTTTTGGAGTTAGTCTTAGTTCTTCGAACTCGGTTTCTTTTTTCTCAACGTTGTTTACGTCCATGTATTTGTTGTATATGCTTCCTTTTTTCTTTGGTTTGTTCAATCTGAGGATGCCTGTTATCTCTATGTTGTCTCCTGGTTGTATTTCATTGGTTAAGTCGTCCTGTATCCATCCTGTTATTGGGCTTGGTTGTTCTCTTCCTCTTGTTCTTTCTAGTTTTTCTTGTATCTCCAGTTTCTGTGTATCTACGAATTCTGACTGTTCTTCTAGTAGTTTGAAGCTTTTTCTTCCGCATTGGCATTTGTTGGGTGTTTTTATCCTGTTGTCTTTATAATCCTGTCTTATTCTTTGTGTTGTTTCGCAGTGTACGCATTGGAAGATTCCTAGAGTGATTTTTGGTTTTACTTCTGTGATTTTTTTTACCACTCCTTCAAATGATACTAGCTTGTTGATTTGTTCAGAGCTGAGTCTTTTTATTAGGTAGGAGTATTCATCAGGTATGTCCGTGAATCGGACGTGTGGTTCGAATTCGTGTTCTTCCATTCCGATGAAAGGATCTTGTGCTTTTACTGCTTTTTCAAAGTGATCTATAATAGTATATGGGTCTTTTATAAGTAATTCAGCTATCTCTGGATCGTAGGAATCTAGGTCGGGATAACTAATTATTAATGATTTTTTCTCCGGGTACTGCGTGGCCAATTCTTCAAGTTGGTGAGAGTATTCTTCTTGTATAAATTCTTCTAATCTCTTTTGGTATCTTCCGGTTACTTCTGTTGGTTTTGTGGTTCCTTTTTCTCTTTGAGGTTGAGTTGTTGCTTGACTGGGCATTTTGATCAGTTTATTGGTTTTTTAATTGGTGTGATTGTGGGTTTTGCACGGGTTAATATTATTGTTTTTCCAGTAATTAAATTGAATGGGTTTTTTATAAGGTAATATTTCTGCTTTTATATTGGTTCTTTTAACTGTTTCTTTCTTATCTATTCATCCTTTGCCTACATGCTAGCTTTGAAGAACATTAAGAGCACTATTATCGCTATTGCGATCACTATAATGGTTTCTAGTCTGGATAGAATGGTTTTTGAAACGTTTATCTCTATGTGCTCTGTGAATCTATGGGTTTTCTGTTCTATATCAGTGAAACTTGTTTCTATTTCCAGTTCTGTTGATTCTCCCGCGTCTTCCGTGGCTTGGAAGGTGCAGGTTGTTTCAAATGATTCATCTGGGTTCATCTCTCCGTAGTATCTGCTGCAGTCTTCTTTGGTATTTATGTATTCTAATTGATCGAACTTCGGGTTCACGTTGACTTCTTCAAGTGTTTGGTCTCCTCTATTAATTAATTTTAAAGTCAACGTGTTGTTTTCTCTAGGTTCTATTCTTTCCTTTGCTAGAGTGGTCTCTAGTTTGAGTGGGTTTTCCCTGACATTTAAGTTTATTGTTGGCATTTGCATTGATTCTTGGTCGTAGAATAACTGTGTTTTAATTTCATGACTTCCTGTTGGTGTTTCTTTCCATGTATTTATTTTCATTTGCTTTGTCCAGGATCTTCCTCTTTCTATTGATCCTATTTGTATTTCTTCATCTATTTCCAGAGGTTTTGACTTGATTGTGAGCTCCGTGTTTTCTATTGCACTTTGTCTTAAGTTTTCTATCCTTATATTTAAAGTTGTTGAATCTTTTTGGTATATTTCTTGCTCTGTTAGAGTTACTTCTCCTTGTATATTTGCTTGAGTGATCGGCAGGATCATCAGCATGGCTAGTCCTGTTATTAGGATCTTCATACAGGTTTTTCTATCTCCACATGTCTTCGATGTTTTCGGTTTTTTGTTCATGTTCTTCTTCCTCCGTTTTGAATTTATCCTTGAATTTATACAGTATTAAACCGGCTAGTACTACTGATAATCCTCCTATAAGAGTCCAGTTGATTTCCATTGTTTCCAATGGTTCGCATTTTCCCCATAATCCATCTGCACCACATTCTTGTATTCCTTGTTCTCCATTAGTTGTGCATTCTCGGGTTTCTCCGGGTTGGCATTCTCGTTCGTATTCGTTTACTATCTCTCGCATTTCATTTAGAGTGTCTTCTATTTCCGAGTACTCATTCTCCGCTTGCCTGCATTCTTCCATGTCAATTTCTTCTATATTCCCTCCCGGCTCGCATTTCTCCTCGGCTTGTTTTATCTTATCTATTACATTGTTCTCTAGTGTTTTAAATCCTTCGTCGTCTAGGTATGCTTGTGGTACGTTTTCTTCCGCTGCTGTGTTCGTTATGTTCTCTAGATCCTCTGAATATTGGCTTAATTGAGCTACTATCTCGTTTCTTTCTCTTTCCTCCTCAGATATCTGTAGTCTTTCATTCAGTTTTAACATGAATGTAGCTACTCTTTCATCAATAGTTTGATCGAAGAACTCATTTATATTTTCTCTGTTTCTTGTTAGGTCTGTTTTTATGTCTTCTATTTCTCTTTGGCTTATTACTACTGAATCAGCTGCATCTTCTAAATCTAATCTGTCTTCGAGATCTATCCATCCGTTGTCGTATGCTTGACTTAGTTCTGAATTAAATTGATTTGCTATTGGTCTTACTTCTCCTAACGTATCTGCTAGTGATTCTTGAAGGTCGAATACTTGGTGTATGGATTGTTGGGCGTTTGTTGGATCTATTGGACTGTTTATATTTCCTAAGATAGATTCAGTTTCTAGTATTGTAGATCTTAGTTCTTCAGCTATATCTATTGATTCTTCTAAAGATTGTTCTAGGCTTGGTTTGCTTGGTAAAGCTTCTTGCATTGTAACGTTTTCTTCAAGTGAATCTTCAGTGAATAATTCAAGTTCTTCTTTCTGCTCGGTGAATTCTGACTTTATATCTATTGCTTGGTCCAGTGTTGATGATAGGTAGTCTTCTATTCCCACGTGTTCGGCTTTGAAGGATCCTGCCACGTACTGGATTCTTACTGCTTGCTCTCTTGCTTCTTGTTCAGCTACTTCTCCGGTTTCTGCATTTATAGGTAGCATGAATTCTCTTCTTCCGTGTTTACTTACATCGAAAACCCAGTATTCTTCTCCATCGAATTTTACTCTTTGGGATGGATTTAGATCAAGGCTTTCTCCTTCTATTGCTTCTATGTATTGCACTGCTTCGTCAGCTGCTTCTTCCCTGGTTAGAGTAGCTGTTCCCATGGAGGTGATTAAGAGTATGAGAGGAATTATTTTTATTATTTTTCGGAGTTTTTTGATCATGTTGATCCTTTACTTTCAATAGGGTTATGATGTTTATATTTCTTACCGTGTTCTTAGGTCATTCTTCCATGATTTTTTTTATTTCTTCGTACGCTTCTTTGGCTTTATGGATCTTCGGACCTCCTCCTTTTATTTCGGTGTCTGATCCTCCTGCTGATCCTCCCATTATCTTCGAGCCTTTCTCAACTGCTTTTTTTATGTTGGTTTTGCATTTTTCTCCTTTTTTACCTAGTATCTTGCCTTTGGTGACTAGTATTATGTATTTATCCGGGTTTTGTTTGATTTCTTTATCAGCTATCTCTTGAAGTAGCTTCATGTCCGCGTCTTCCATGTATCTGATTCTTTCCGATTTTTTCTGTGTTCCTCCTTGTGCTATTTTCTTTCTGAGTTCTTGTATCTTTTTTTCTCTTTGTTTCCATTCTTTTTTCATCTTTTTTACTTTTTCCACTACTTTGTTTTGGTCGGATTGAACTGCTTCAGCTATTTCGTCAAGTTTTTGTTCTTTTTCTTCGAGTAGTTGTCTTAGTTTTTCTCCTGCTTTGTATTCCATTCTTATCACTCCGTCCTGTTTTTTTGAAACATTTGTTATTTTTATAGCTCCTACTTGTGATGTGTTGTTGCAGTGTGTTCCTCCGCAGGCTTCCACGTCCCAGTCTTTTATGTTTACTATTCTCACTTTGTTTCCGGGTACGTATCCTCCTTGGTATATTCTGAATCCGTGTTTTTCTTCCGCTTCTCTCTTGTTCATGATCTTTTTCTCTATCTTTATCTCTTTCTCTATGGCTCTGTTTGCTTTTTTCTCTATCTCTTTTATCTGTTCTTCACTCGGAATCTCGTAGTGGGTTATGTCTATTCTTGCTCTGTCTTTGTACTTTTTTGCTCCCGCTTGCCACACGTGTTCTCCCAGTGTTTTTCTTGCTGCTCCGTTTATGATATGGGTGGCTGTGTGGTGTTTGGTGAGGTCTTCTCTTCTTTTTTTGTCTATTTTTCCTTTCACTTTTTTACCTTTTTCTATTTCTCCGGATGTTTTGTGCAGGATCACTCCTTCTTTTTTCTGAACATCATCAACTTCTAACCCGTTTATTTTTCCGTGATCGGGTTCTTGTCCTCCTGATTCTGGATAGAAAGCTGTTCTATCTAGAATTATATAATTACTTCCGTTTATTTTTTCGTTTCCCAGTACTTTTGCTTTGAATTTGAATGTGCCTTTGAACTCTAGGTTTTCTTCGTGGTACAGGGTTTCGGTATTTGGGTAGTTGGATGTATCTACTTTTAACCGTGGTTTTTGTTCTTTCTGTTCTTTTTCGGAGTGTTTTTCGGCTATTCTGGCATATAGATCGGATGGTATTTCTATTTTTTTCCCTCTTTTCTTTGCTTCTTGTTTCAGTGTCTCTGGTGATATTCCTTTTGTGTCGTAGAGATCTACTATCTCTTCTGGTGTTAGATCTTCTTTTTCCACTGCTTTTTCGATGTATTTTTTTGCTTCTTTGAGTGTTTTTTTGTACTTCTTTTCTTCGTGGTTCAGTATCTCGTTCAATTCTTCTAGATGTTGCTGTGTTTCAGGGAACATTGGTTCCAGGTACTCCGCGTGTTTTTCAGCTATTTTCATGAAGTCTATGTCCCATCCGTGTTTGTCTTTGTAGTCGTGTATTCTTCTGTATAGGGTTCTTAGGTCGTATCCTCCTGATGTGTTGCTGGGTAGTGCTCCGTCGGTTATTGCGAATAGCAGTGTTCTCAGGTGATCTCCTATTGAATAGAGGTTGGATATCTGTGTTACTTGTTTTTTTAGCTCTTCTTTGTCCGTATTTATCTTTTCAGCTATTTCTTCCCATTTTTTCTCTACATTTTGGACTTCTTCCATGTCCATTGTCCCTGAGTAGGATAGGAATTCTCTGTATTTTTGGGTTTCTTTTATTCCTGTTTTTTTGAATAGGTGTTCGCATACTGTTGGGAACTCTACTTGGTATATTGTGTGTTTTCCTGTTAGTAGCCATGGTACTCTTGCGTGTCCCATCCCCATATCTAATACTTGTATGTCTAGGGGCTCGTAGCTATCTTCTTTTATTTTGTAGTTCATGTAAACCTGGTTTCCTAGTTCCAGGCTTCTTGAGAATATTTCTAGTGATACTCCTAAGTTTCCTCCACCTCCCCATTGGTCTTCGTGTATGGTGAGCTCTTTTTTAGGGATTTTTAATGTGTTGGTGAACCAGGTGAAGTAGTCCTTGAAGTATTTTTTTTGATCGAATTCATCAGGTTTTTTGAACGCGTGTTGTCCTGTCATGACGAATGAGGTGTTGTGTCTTCCTGTGATTCCTACGTTGTCCGTGTCGTTGAATCTCATGCACATTTGAGGGACTATTAATGGGTTTGCTGGTGGTTCTACTTCTCCTGTTACCACGTGTGGCTGGAAGTCGTAGATTGATGCGTTTGTCCAGTATGAGTCTTCTTTCCATCTTGCAATTACTGGATATCTTTTTATTGAGGTGTATCCTCTTTTTTCCATGTGTTTTTCAAAGCTCTTCCAGGCTTTGATATAGTCTATGTCCTTTTGATTTCCTGGTGGGTTGTTTATGAAGCTGTAGCCTTCAGTACATTCCGGTTCGTCACAGGTTTCTCTTTCTTTCACGGCCCAGAAGTATTCTCCACATTTTTCACATCTTTGTCTTCTGTATCCTTTTTCTTTCAGGGTTTCTGTTGGGTAGTGTTTTTCAGGGTTTTTGCTGGCTTTTTTCTTTATCTGTTTTTTGAATTCTTCTATCTGCATTTTTCTCGCCCTTTTTGGTTTAAGAGTTGAATTATTTCATGATAGTTGCTCTGTTCCTGAGTCAATTGTTCTTATTTTTATGTGTTCCACGTATCTTCCCGCTTCTCGTGCTAGATCTAGGAGTTCTTCCCTTTTGACTTTTTCTTTTTCTTGGTAGTCTGGATTGAGTGTTCCTTTTTCAGAGGTGAATGCTTGTAGGGTATAAGTATCGGTATAAGTTCCTATTGTTTTAGCTATTTTTCCTATCCAGTGTTTTGAATCAGTTAATCCAGGTATTACAGTGG
>PWFL01000025.1 GCA_003553825.1 Candidatus Iainarchaeum sp. | reverse complement strand
ATTAGTGATTGGCATGATCTAAGGGGTATCGACGAGGATACTGGTGGAGATTACATACTAGTGAGTGACTTAGATAGTGGAAGTGATGGTTATAACAACTACGTTGGTATTGGTAATGGTTGGGATCCTATAGATGATTTCTCAGGCACATTTGATGGTCAAGGACACACGATAAGCGATCTAGAAATAAATAGACCTAATACAGGGAGAATTGGGCTATTTGGTGAAACTGAAAATTCTGCTATTATCAAGAACGTTGGTTTGGTGAACGTAGATGTGACAGGAAATCGGTATGTTGGTGGTCTGGTTGGACATAATCATGGAAATATCTCTAATTGCTATACAACTGGAATAGTAGAGGCAAAAGATCACCGTGTTGGTGGCTTAGTAGGACTTAATCAGTATAGCGGGGTAATTATAAAACAAAGCTATTCCATGGCCGAAGTAAGAGGAGGTAATCATGCTGGTGGCTTGGTAGGGAATCTTTCTTCAGGAGAAGTAAAGAATTCTTATTCTACTGGATACGTGGACGGCAACAATTTTTTAGGTGGATTAATAGGGACTGGTGATGAAGAAGACATTGAAAACTCCTACTGGGACATCAATGCAAGTGGAATGGATACGAGTGCAGGAGGAGAGGGAAAAACGACCGGAGAAATGAAGGAAAAAAATACTTACTATCCTGAATGGGATATAGAACACCACGCAATAGAAGACAAGGGAGATGGATACCCTTTCCTAAGCTGGGAAGTAGAAGATACAACACCCACCTGGTACATCTATAGTGAAGAAACTGAATCCTACTTCAAATTGGAGATCACTTCGCCCGAGCCAGAAGATGAAGTGGATGAAGGAGAAACAGTCACAGTAGAGTACACAGGGGAAAACACTGGAGACGAAGAAGATACTCAAGAGATAACTTTCTACGTAAATGATGATCTAAAAGGTTCAAATGAACACACCATCAAAGGAGGAGAAAATGACACAGGCAGCTTTACTTGGGAAGCGGAAGGAGAAGGAGCGAAACCAAGCGCGGAACTGAAAATAAAGAGTGAAGATGATGAAGATTTAGTAAACATCGAGATTATAAAACCTTACTTCGATGTAAACCTGGATAAACCCTCAGAAGGAGAAAAATTCAAGGAATACGAAGAGATCACTATAGAATACACAGTGGAAAACACTGGAAGAGAACAAGGAACTCAAACAATAGAAATTACTGTAGGTGATAAACAGCATTCAAACAATTATACACTGAATGAAGGGGAAAAATACACAAATTCAATTGAATGGGAACCTCCTGAACATCCAAATGAAAATTATGAGATAAAAATAACTAGTGAAGACGAAACAGACGAAGTGAACATTCAAATAGAGAAAGATGCATTTTTCAAAGTAACTATACTTTCACCAGAAGAAGGTGAAGTACTAAAAGAAGGAAGTAGAACTTTTGTAGACATTAAAGCAGAGAATCTAGGTGGAGAACAAGATACTCAAAATATTGAGCTATTAGTCAACGATGATGTAAAAGATACTATCAAAATAGAAGATTTAGGTGCTTACGAAGCCGTCACACGCACTCTTGCATGGAAACCAGAGGAACACCAAGACAAAATGAAAGTCAAAAGCGAGGACCACGAGCATGAAATAAACATCAAAGTAGAAAAACTCGAAGAATCCTACTTCCAGATAGATATCACGGAACCACAAGAAAACACCATATTTACCCCAGGAGAAGAAGTAAAAGTAGAATACACCATAGAGAACATTGGAGGAGAAACAGATGAAAAAAGAACAAATTTCTACGTAGAAGGAGAACTAGAAGAATACGGAGAATTAATAACTATCGCACCTGGTGAAACATACTCAGATAGCTTCACCTGGACCGCGGAAGAACCCTTTGGAGAAAAAAATTTACAGGTAAAGAATCCAGATGAAGAAAAAGAAGTAACCATTACCGTAGAATCAGAGACAAAGGAATACGAACTAAAGGTAAACATAGAGGGAGAAGGAGAAACCAACCCAGAACAAGGCACTCATACAGTACAAGAAGGCCAAGAAATCGATTTAAAAGCCATACCAGCACAGTACTGGCAATTCAATCTATGGACAGGAGAAACCGGAAACATAGAAAATGTAAACTCAAAAGAAACAACCATTAATATAGAAGATAACTACGAAATCACCGCAGAATTTACAGAAAAACCAAAAGAACCAAACTTCCAAACCACCATAACCTCCCCCACGGAAGATGACACATTAACAACAGAAGAAAAAACCATCCAATACACCGTGGAAAACACTGGAAGAGAACAAGGAACTCAGCAAGTAGAATTCACAGTAAATGACCAAAAAATCTATTCACAGAACTACACACTGGAACCGGGTGAAACACGGGAAAGTAACTTCACATGGACACCGGAAGAAGGAGACCAAAAACTACAACTAAAAAGCGAAGACCACACCTACACCGTAAATACCCAAGTTATAGATGCTGAAAAACCATTCTTCACAGTAAAAATAGATTCTCCTGAAGAACAAAAAGAACTAAAAAAGGAACAGGAAACAACCGTAGAATACACCTTAGAAAACATAGGAAGCCCAGGAACGCAGACAATAGAATTTTTAGTAAACAACAATCTACAGCATTCTGATGAAGATATGATGCTAGAGCAGAACGAGGAAAAAACTAAACAATTCAAATGGATACCGGAACAAACAGGAGAGCAACAATTAACAGTTAAAAGTGAAAACCATCAAGATTCAGTAACAATAACAGTAAAAGAAGAGCCAACAAGATACAAAGAGCTAACAATCAACATAGAGGGAAATGGAACAACTAAACCAGAACCAGGAACACATAAATATCCAAAAGGATCAAAAATAAACATCAGAGCCATAGAAACAGAAGAACTAATCCTAAAGAACTGGACAGGAGACATAGAAGAGATTAATCACACAGAAATATCTATATTAATGGACTCGGACAAAGAGATAACAGCAAACTTCGTAAAAGCAGAACCCAGTACCGTGATCCGTACAGCAGCAATAACAACAACCATAGCAGTACTAATAATAGTGCTCATATACCTATTTACAACTTTCTGCAGGACAAAGAAACAACTAAAAGAACCTGAAGAAGAACTAGAACCATTAGAACCCAAAGCAAAGTTACCTGAAAAACTCAGAAAAAAGATAGAAGAAAGAAAAGAAGAAAAACCCAAGAAAGAAAGCGAAGAGACAAAAGTGGAAAAAGAAGAAAACTACAAGGAACTGGGAGAAGAAATAGAAAAACAAGACAAAGAAGAAAAGAGTGAAGAAGAAGGAGAAACTTTAGAGTCCTATAAACTAGAAGAAGAGGAAGAGGAATAAAATGAATTTACTTACTCAACTAGTTCTTGCGAAGCAATAGAAGCCTTTTCAATCACTTCTGCCTCATCCAAACATTTAACCTCAGTATCTTCAACAACGATCCCTCCATTGATCAAGGAGTCACAGATAGGTGTATGTGAAGAAGTTGAATAAACCAAGTTAGAGACAATGTTATAAACAGGACGGTTCCCGGGTTGATTTAGATCAATCGTGATTATATCCGCTGTAGCTCCTGGAACGATCCTTCCATCAGCTCCGGGTAGGAATTCCCCAGGTACTCGGGTTAACATATCGATAACATCTTGAGCAGGTGAGAGAGAGGCATCCCATCTAGAATGTTTCTGTAGCAAAGTCGCTACCTTACCTGACTCAAATAAATTCAGAGAGTTATTGGAAACAACTCCATCGGTTCCAATCGATACCGGAGCTCCAAACTCCTTGAGTTCGGGTAAAGGGGACACACCTCCAGTAGCTAGCTTCATATTAGAGGTTGGACAATGAGAAACCATTGAATTATTCTCACCTATTAATTTAGCTTCTTTCCTAGTGATCCATGCTACGTGAGCCAGTACAGACCGATCGGTTAAAATATCTAAAGAATCTAAGTA
Organism: Candidatus Iainarchaeum sp.; assembly: GCA_003553825.1. GTDB lineage: Archaea > B1Sed10-29 > B1Sed10-29 > B1Sed10-29 > B1Sed10-29 > B1Sed10-29. The sequence goes on along the minus strand of PWFL01000025.1, from coordinate 6,132 downwards.
TTCTATTACTCTTTTCCCCGTGTTTTTCTTACATTCAATTACTTCTTGCCTGGTTTCAGCCGCGTGAGTGTGAATAAGTACATCGTGCTTTTCAGAAATTTCCCTGGACTTTCTAAATAACTCTTTATCACAGGTGTATACAGCATGGGGGGCTACGTGAGGATGAACAAATTCCTTATCTTTATTATCACGGATAAATTTCTTAGTGGTTCGAAGGATTCTTACCAACTGAGAGTTTCTCAGGATCATAGATCAAGCTACCTATATACCCTTTTATTCCTGCTCTTTCTATTAAATCAGGAACTTCATCCAGGTCAAAATACATGTCAACGAAACTAGTCGTACCTGTTTTAAGCATCTCAAGTATGGATAGAGAAGCACCTATCTTTATTTTTCTCGGTGTTAGTTGTTTTTCCAGTTCCCACATATCATCAAGCCAGGGGAAAAGTGGCTTATCATCCGAATAGCCTCTCATTATAGCCATTCCCGCGTGTGTATGAGTATTTATCAATCCAGGCATCACTATCTTTTCGGAACAGTCAATGATTTTCTCATAATTCTTACTGGATTCTTTGCTTATTTCCTCTACTTTTTTATCTTTTATACCTACATCTACATTATTCAAAATTTCCCTATCTTCATTTTGAGTAACAAGGTATTTACAGTTCTTCAGTAGAATTGACATGTTAACTATTAATCCATGGAGATTTAAAAATTATACTGGTTCAACAAGGTGATTAATTGAAATGTAAAGATCAGCTCATAGAGAAAATTCAAGAGCTCCAAGAATCAGAAGTAAAGGAAAAAGTAGATAGAAGAATAAGAGAGTTTAAAGAACTTCAAGAAAAAGGAAACAATGCTTGGTTCGATGAAATTTGTTTCTGCATACTCACAGCGAACTCTTCAGCGGACATGGGTATAAAGATACAAGATTACATGAAGAAAAGGAATGGTTTTCAGGAATTTACGGAAGAAGAGATTAAAAAAGTTCTTAAAGATAAGGGCTATAGGTTCTATAATCGTAGAGCCGAGTATATTAAACTAGCTCAAGAACATAAAGACGATTTAAAAGATATTTTAACATCTCTGGAAGACTCGTTTGAAAAAAGAGAATGGATAGTGAATAATATTAAAGGAATTGGATACAAAGAAGGAAGCCACTTTCTTAGAAACGTAGGTTACTTGGACCTAGGAATTTTGGATAGACATATATTACGTTGTTTGGAGAAAAATGGATTCATAGAGATACCTAAAACTCTCACCAGGAAGAGATACCTTGATATAGAGGAAAAATTTAAGAATCTCTCCGAAGAGATTGGTTTGCAACCAGGTAAGCTAGATCTATATTTCTGGTACACTGAGACCGGAGAAGTTAAGAAATAAGTTAAAATAGTGATACTAAGTATGGACCCGGTGGGATTTGAACCCACGGCCTTTTCCTTGCGAAGGAAACGATCTTCCACTGATCTACGGGCCCTTAATTAGTTACTTAAAAAATTATTTAAAAGAAGTTTGGAGTTCGTTCTTTATTCTCTCCTTCATCTCTTTGAATTCTCCTTCTTCTGGTTTGTAGCTCCATTTTAGCTCCACGTTATCCTCTGTGTATCTAGGGATTACGTGAATGTGCACGTGATCCACTATCTGTCCTGCTGCTTTTTCGTTGTTTTGCAGTAAGTTAAATCCTTCTGCATTGGTTGCTTTTTTAACTGCTTTTGCTATTTTTTGTACTTTTTGAAATAGGCTGGTTACTTCTTTTTCTTTGAGATCTAAGAATGTTTCTCTGTGTTTTTTAGGAATTACAAGTGTGTGTCCCTTGTTTCGGGGGTTGATGTCTAGGAAGGCGTAGGTATTTTCGTCTTCGTATACTTTGTGGCTTGGTTTTTCTCCGTTTATGATCTGGCAGAATAGGCATTCCTGCATTTTGCTTCACATTCCTTTAGGTTTTGTGTTAATCGTAGTCCACGAATTCGTCTCCGAATCCTTGGTCATGATTTAGGTATCTAGCCACTGTGAATAGGTAATCGCTTAACCTATTTGTATATTGTTTTATTTCTTCGGGCAACTCTTTGACTTTATCCAGTTCATTTATTCTTACTTCGGTTTTTCTGGCTATGGTTCGAGTTACTTGCGCGTAGGTTGCTTCTGGTGTGCCTGAGCTGTATATGAATCTTTTTAAGTCAGGCAGCTTTTCAGTGTGTTGATCTATTTTTTCTTCAAGTAGTTTTACGTGTTCTTTTTTGAGTTGTGGCGTTTGTTTACTTTGTTCTTCTTTGTTTTGTTTGTTGGTTATTTGAGCCATTATTATGTGAAGGTGTTTTTGCACGGTTTTTAGTTCTTGGTTTATCTTCGTGTTATCGGTTTTTGCTCTTAGATGCCCTATGTGGGCTTCTAGTTCATCCAGTGCTCCCCAGGCTTTTACTCTTGGATCTCTCTTGCTTATCTTTGTATTGGAGTTGATTTTTGTTTTTCCTTGATCTCCGTTTCTAGTGTATATTTTATTTTGGTTTTTTCCAGAATTATTTGTTTTTTCCATGTTTTAAATTTGGGAAGAAGGGAATAAAAAGGTTTCGAAAGAGAAAAGAAAAAGAAAGAGGTGGTGGTTTGGGCTGGGTGAGGTGACTTTATCAGGCTAGATTTTGCAGGTTCCGTCCGGGCAGTCCGGTGAAAACTGTTGGTCCACTTCAAAGGCTCCTTCCAGTTTATCCGGATCCATTTTTCCTTTGTTTCTTCGTTTTTCTCGTTTTGTTTTTCTTTTTTGTTTTTCTTCGTACGTTTTGAATTCCTTTATTTTGCTTTCTACGTATTCGCCCGCTGTTTCCGCATCTGTCTCTATTTCGTCTATGTTCATTGGTTGGTCGGAGAGTGATCCATATCTATATACGGTGAGGCCTTTGCATCCTTCTTTGTACGCTAGTTTGTATGCTTCTTTGAAGTCTTCTATTGAAGCGTCTTTTGGGAAGTTTATTGTTTTGGACACGGCGTTGTTCACGTGATCCTGGAATGCTGCTTGCATTTTCACGTGCCATTTTGGAGCTATGTCGTGTGCTGTTCTGTATTTTTGTTTCATGTCTTCCGGTACTTTGTCCATGTTTTGGCATCCTCCTTTTTTCGCTACTTCGGCCATTAGTTCCTGGCTGTATATTCCTCTCTGTCTTGCTTCCTTTTCGAATAGGTCATTTGTTTCTATCAGTCTTGTGTTGTCGAGCACGTTTCGGATGTAGTTTATTGCGAACATTGGTTCTATTCCTCCTGTGCAGTTTGCTATTATGCTTATTGTACCGGTTGGTGCTATGGTGGTCCTGGTGGCGTTTCTTAGTTCTGGTTCTTCAGGGTCTTGTCCGTATACGCTTGTTTCGTATCCTGGGAACGGTCCTCTTTCTTCCGCTAGTTCTGCGGATGCTTTCTTTGCTTCTTCGTTGATGAATTTCATTACTTTTCTTCCTGTTTTTACTCCTTCTTCGGAGTCGTACTTTACTCCTAGTTTCACTAGCATTTCTGCGAATCCCATTACTCCTAGCCCTACTTTTCTGTTTCTCTTTACTTTCTCAGCTATTTTTTCGAGGGGGTATTCGCTCCTATCTATCACATTGTCCAGGAATCTTATTGCTTTGTGTGTTGTTTCTCTTAGTTTTTCCCAGTCTATCTCTGCTTCTCCATCTTCATTCTCCTTCACGTGGTTGGATAGCTTTATGGAACCCAGGTTACAGGCTTCGTATGGTAATAAGGGCTGCTCACCGCAATTGTGGATCACCATTCCGTTTGCAACTAAAGTGGGGGTCTTTGGTTCTTTTAAGTCGTATACTGGTTCTTTTCCATTCTTTTTTTTCTTTCTGAAGGTTGCTTTGAATTTTTCTTTGTAAGGTTTCTTCTCCATCTTGTTGAGATGTTTTTCGAGTTGTTTCTGTTTTCTATCCGAAATGAATCCTATTTCTGCTTTGAACTTTTGAAGGTTCTCCTTGGAGATTGCTAGGTCGTGCTGTGCCTTTACTTGGTATTCCTTTTTTCCTCCTTTACCATCAGGTAATCGTTTTTTCCCTTCTTCTCTTCGATTTTCGTATATCTTCGAGAATATGCCGAAGTTTAGGAGCAGTTTCTGTACTTCTTTTAGCAATGAGAGGTTGCTTTGAGATAGTCTTACCTGTCCTCCTCTTTCAAGATTCCCTTGGAAGCTTCCATCAGCGGTGAATAGTGCTTGAAGGAAACCTCTAACCGTTTCTTTAGGAGCTGTATAGAGTGTTTCTGGTACTTCCTTCCTTTCGGATTTCGCTGATTTTACCCCTAGTTTTTTGAAATAGTCTACGAAGTACTTGCTGTGGTAGGATAGATGATATACCTCATTATCTCTTTCTATCTCTTGTATATCATTGCCGTACCAGTCGTTGATAACTGGTTTTAAGCTTTCCATTATTTCTTTGTCTTCCTGGCTAAAAGTAAAGCCTACTCTTCTATTTTCGTCTCCAGACCTCAACCATCCATCTCCTATTAACCATCCAAGGACTTGTCCAAGTTCTTCGGACCATTTTTCCGGGAAGTTGTATTCGTAGGTTTTGCCGTTTTCTCCCTTAAACTCTTTTTTTACTTCAAAAGGTAGTTCTTTTTTATCCGGGAATTTTCCTTCTCTATCTAAGATATGGATCTCGTCTCCAGGTTGTAGTTCCCTTGCTTCCTTCCATGTTCCTGAATTCGTCTTTATCTTGTGGTTTCCCGTGACTTTCAGTTCGTATCCCTCTTCTGTCTTCAAGTTGTAGGTGTGCTTTTCCCCGGTTTTGAAGACATTACTTGCTTTTGTCACCCTTTCTTCAGATTCTCTGGAGTCTAGTATAATCTCGTTTTCTTCTCCTTCTTGAGATAATTCTTCAGCCTTTCGAAGACCTTCAGATGTATATATTCTAGTATCTCCTGTGAAACATGGGTTGGTTGATTCAATTTCTCCAGCATCTGGAGTAGGGTTTTCTTCATTTATTCTGTCCAGGAATATTATTCCTGGGTCTCCGGAGTTCCATGCTAGGGTAGCTATCAGGTCAAATACTTTTTCAGCGTTTAGCCTGTTCGCTACTTCGTTGTTTCTCGGGTTCACTAAATCATAGGTTTCTCCTTTTTCAACTCTATCCATGAACTTCTCAGTAAGAGCTACCGAGATGTTGAAGTTCTGTAGTTCTTGTTTTTGGGATTTCGCGGTAATAAAATGCAGTATATCTGGGTGATCCACTCTTAATACACCCATGTTTGCTCCTCGTCTTTTTCCACCTTGTTTTATTATCTCGGTGGATGCGTCGAACACTTTCATAAAGCTTACTGGTCCTGATGCTACTCCGTTAGTTGATTTTACTACGTCTCCTTTTGGTCTTAGTCTGGAGAAGCTGAATCCTGTTCCTCCTCCGCTTTGGTGTACTAGGGCGGCGTTTTTAACCGAATCGTATATTTGTTCGAGGTCGTCCTCTACTGGAAGAACGAAGCAAGCTGCTAGTTGTTGCAGTGGTGCTCCTGCATTCATTAAGGTTGGTGAATTTGGCAGGAAATCGAGATCCTCCATCATTTCAAAGAATTTTTGTTCCCATTTTTCGAGATCTCCTCCGTAGTTTTCTTCGGCTTTTGCTATGTCTTCGGCTACTCTTTTTAGCATTCCTCTCGGTGTTTCTTTGAGGTTTCCGTCTTCGTCCTTTAATAAATATCTTTCTTCAAGGACTTTAAGGGAGTTTATGCCCATTTCTTTTATTAATTTATCTTCTACGCTGAGTTCTTCTGGTAATAGATCCTTCTTTGTCTCTCTTATCTCTGCTCTTCTGCTCCTGTACAGGATGTAGGATTTTGCTGTTTTGGTTAGGTTGTTTTCTATTAGGGTTGCTTCTACTTGGTCCTGTATGTCCTCTACTTCTGGTACTTCGTCTTTTTCAGTGAATTTTTCAGCTACTTTTTCAGTGGTCTGGTCGGCCAGGTCCTCTGCTAGCTCTCTGTCTTCTTCTCCTGCTTCCTTCATTGCTGCATATATCGCATCTTCTATTTTCTTTTTATTGAAGTCCACTACTCTTCCATCTCTTTTTCTTATTCTGTCTACTTTTGGGTTTTTGTTGGTTTCCGTGTCTGCGTTTGTTTCAGGCATGTTATCCCTCCTGTTTTCGGTGTTTTTTGTGT
>PWFL01000024.1 GCA_003553825.1 Candidatus Iainarchaeum sp. | reverse complement strand
TTATCATCAGCTCCGTGTTCAGCTTTAATCTCAATCTCTTCCGGTATCTCAACGTATTTCCTTAATCTACTTAGAAATTTTTCCGCATTCGGATCCGGAAGATCCATCACTATTCTATCCAGATCGAAGTCCTGTTCAAGAGCTTTTGATATTATCTTAGCCATTTTCTGAGCTTCAAGCTCATTCAAACTTATTCTCTGTCTTTCAAAATCTATCTCAGAAGCTTTAACTTCCAATGAATAGATCCAGTCAGATTTATCCTCTATCACAGGATACAATTCTTCTCTTTTTTCTTTTGATAGCTTTTTTGAATCTCTAGCACCTTGATCGAATAATTCTTGAGCTCCATTACTATCTATAACAACTCCAGATACAAATAGAGCCCCAATAACCGGGCCACGTCCTGCTTCATCTATTCCTAAAGTCTTTCCGTTCGAATCACTCTTCAAGTTCAAGTTAATCACAGTAATGATTAAGGTAATGGAAATATAAAGAACTGCCACTCGAAACCACTGGTTTTTAATTTCAGAAAAAATAAAGATAATGATCTTCCAAGCTGAAAAATAAAGAATAAATACCTGGGAACTCACAAATACCCACGAATTCAACAAGACCGAGCAGAAGAAAAACAAATCAACCAAAAAAGTGATAAAATATGGAAGCACGAGTAAAGAACTTCAGAAGAGGCCGAAACACAAAGTACGATAAACAAATCATAGTGGAAACCGATGAAATAAATGAAAAAGACGAAGCAAAGGAACACGTAGGAAAAAAAGCAGTATACACCACGGAAAGCGGTAAAAAAATAATAGGTAAAGTAACTAGTCCACACGGAAACTCGGGAGCACTTAGACTAAGATTCAGAAAGGGTCTACCGGGCCAAATAATAGGATCAAAAATCGAGATAAAAGAATGACAGACGAAAACCAAGACAAAGATCAAGAAGAATCTGAAAAAGAACCGTTCTACAAAAACAAGAAATTCATAACCATTCTAATAATAGTAGCCATAGGACTAGCAGTAGTATCTTCCTTCATGATGCAGCCACCTGAAGAAACAGAAGTAAACGGAGAAGGCGAGACAGAAGATCAAGAAACAGATACAACGGAAAACGAAACCACGGGCGAAGAAACAGAAACCATAGAAAACAAAACAGAAGAAAAAGTTGCGGAAGAAGGAGAAGTAGCTGTGGTAACAATTAAAGGAACGGATGAAGAAGGAAACATACTGGGAGAATACCAGGAAGAATTCAGAATAGGAAGCGAACTCATATCTGCAGAACTAAATGAGCTCATAGAAGGAATGGAGATAAACGAAACAGAAAAAATAGAAGAAGAAACTCAAGAAGGAGAAATAATAACAACGGAAATAACTCTTAACGAATTGAAAGAATTCGGGGAAGACATAGAGAAGAGGGAAACACCTACAGTATCACTACACATCATGAGCAAATGTATATACGGGGACCTAGCAGTGGAAACAATGCAGCCAGTACACCAATTAATGGGAGAAAAAATTGATCTGGAAATCCACTACATAGTAAGAGAAGAGAATGGAGAAATAACCTCACTAAGAGGAGAAGAAGAAATAGAACAGAACAAGAGAGAGTTATGCGTTCTGAACGAAAGAGGAACAGAAGAATGGTTTGACTTCGCAATCAAATCCAGTGAAAAAGGATGGGAACAAGCAGTAGAAGAAATGGAGATAACCAGAGAAGAAATAACTGACTGCACTGAAGAAAAAGGAGAAGAACTAATCCAGGAAGAACTCGAAGTATCGGAAGAAAAAGAAGACATAGGATCTCCAACACTATACATAAATGGAGAAATGACCAGAGAAGTATACAACTACGGTGAACCCAACGCATACAAAGAAATAATCTGCACGGGATTTGAAGACCAGCCTCAAGAATGCGAAGAAGAACTTCAAAGTATGGATATACAAGCTCCAGCAGGATCTTGTTAATCAATAAAGCCACAGTGATTCTATGAAAATACAAAAAACACAAGAAGGGGACATAGATCTAATTATACCCAATCAAAACAAATACGGAGAACCAGAGGAAGCACCGGTATTCTACAATCCAATCATGGAGAAAGACAGAGACCTATCCGCCGAAGTAATCTACAAGTTCCTAAAAGAAATGGAAGAGGACAAAGAGCCCAAGATACTTGACGCTTTATCCGCTACAGGGGTAAGAGGGATAAGATACAGTGAAAAAACAGGAGCAAAATCAATAGCAAACGATGCGAATCCAAAAGCAGTTCAAATTATCAAGAAAAACATTGAATTAAACGAAGATAGAGATATAGAGGTAGAACCACGTGAAGAAGATGCCAACAGGATAATGACCGGAAGAGAAAAATTCGAAGTAGTGGATATAGATCCATTCGGATCACCAGCTCCTTTCTTGAACAATGCATTCAAATCACTGAATCCTAGGAAAAGCCTTTTAGCAGTAACAGCAACCGATCTAGGAGCACTCAGCGGACACTATCCAAAAACATGTTTTAGAAGATACGGTATAAAGACAATAGAGAATCCATGGGAACACGAAATTGGATTGAGGAACCTGATAACAGCAGTTCAGAAACAGGGATCGATACATAGATTCACCGCTGATCCTTTACTATGTTACTGGAGAAGACACTACTACAGGGGCTTCTTCGAAGTGAGAGAAAGCAAAAGCGGGATAAACAGAAATTTTGAAAAAACTGGGTACATCGGATACTGTGAAAACTGTGGTGAAAGAAGAAAAGCAAAGTTATTCAATAAACTCAACACAAAATGCAGCTGTGGAGCCGAATTAAAAGTAATTGGTCCAACCTGGATAGGTTACCTAGGAAATGATGAGTTCTTGGAAAAGATAGAGTTTCCTGATCCATTGTTAAGTAAGATTAAAAGAGAATCTGCAGTAAAAGAACTTCATTACGATACTCACAGGCTCAGTAGGATAAAAGGAGGAAAAGCTAGGAAAAAAAGTCATTACATAGATGAATTGAGTAAGAAAGGATACAAAGCTAGTGAAACGATGTTCACTGGGCATGGTTTTAGAACAAATGCTCCACGGAAAGAAGTAGTTGAATTATCTAAATAGTTTTTCTATCTTAGAAGAGCTCCTAGAACCATTGCTAGGAATATTATGACTAGTAATACTATGATAACTATCTTCATTCCACCTGGATCCAGTTCTATAGATGTTTTGTCTTCCTTATCCTCTTCTTTTTTCTCTTTCTTTTTCTTCTTTTTCTCTTTTTTATCCGGCTTGGGTTTTTCAAGTGGTTTGGGTGGTTCTTCTCTTTCTTCCGGTCTTTCTTCTATTTCTTCTTCTTGAGAAGGTGTCTCTTCAGGTTCTACCTCTATTTTTTTTCTTCTTTCCGGTTTTTTTCTTTCAGTAGGAGGTTTTCTTTCTCTTTCTTCCTCTTCTACCTCAGGCTCTCTTCTCCTTTCTTCCTCTTCTTCCTCTCTTTCTTCTTTCCGTATTTTCTTTTTCCTTTTCTTATCTTCTTCTCTTTTCTCTTTCTTCTTTTCCTTTGCTGGGGGAAGTGCAGGTGTTTCCCACTCTTTCTTTACTTCTTCCCATCTCTCCTTTTCTTCCTTTTTCTTCTTTTCTTCGTCTTCTATCATGCCTAGCTTTCGCTTTATCTCTTCAGGAGCTTTTTTCTGTAGTATTTCGTATCTTATGTGTCTTTCAGAGTAGTTTGTTTTTTCCGCTAGTTTTTTGGCTGCTTCTTTCTCGGTTTGCACTACACCGCGTTCTATAAGTTCTTTAGTGTATTGAAATATTCGTTGATGTCTTTTTTTGACTTTTTTTGGATCTGTGCTCTTTCCCTCTTTTTTCCGTTTTATCTTTACCCTGTCCGATCCTGTGATAGGAAGGTTTGATATTTCCTCTTCTTTCCTTTTTTTTCTTTTTTTATTTTTCTTGTTTTTCTTGCTCATGTATACAGCCTCTTTTCAAGCCTTACTTATTAGTTAATCTCACGGGTTTAATAAGTATTGGGGTGATATTGATCTTTATTCTTCAGAACACTGTGAGTATTGTTCCTACTATGATTATTATTAGGATAATTATAACTACGTATCTAGTTATGTCCAATGATTCTTGGGATTTTTTATAAGGTATTGATACTCCTGAGGCTTTCTTAGCGATCTTCTTCCTCTTCTTTTCTGAGGCATCTTGCTGTTCTTGCTTTCTCTTCGGCTTTCCTTTCTGTTGTTCTTTAACCGAAGATCTTCTTTTTGAGTCCTCGAAAAAAGCCCAATCCCTTTTCCTTTTTCGTTGTTTTTTCAGTCTTTGATTCTTTTTTCTCTTTCTCTTCCATTTCTTTTAATTTTTTTCTCGTTTCCATTAATTCTTTTTGAGCATCTGCTTTTTCTCCGTAACCTTTCATTTTTTCCCTTAGTCTTTCTGTCTTTTTCCCTAGCCTTTCTTTTTGTCCTGACTTTCCAAATTCTTTTCTTGCTTTACCTAATTCTGGTTGTTTTTTTGCTACTTTTTTACCGATCTTTATGGCTTTTTCTTCGCTTATTTCTTTGTCCTCAGCAATCTTTCGACCTATCTCCGCTAATTTTTCATTTTTTCTTTGCCCGTATAGTTCTTTGTTCGCTTTTCTGTTCGCTGACTTTTCCTTTTCTCTTAGTTCTACTGCTTTTTCCGATAGATCTTCTATTTCGGCTTTTTCTTTTTTCGACAGATCTATTTTCCCTTCTCTAGCTTCTAATCGTTTTTTCTGAAGTTCTGATTTTTCCCCATATCTTTTAAGATCTGCTTTAGTATCCTTAAGTATTTTCTTTTCTTTTAAATTTTTTATAGCTTCTTCAAAGGATCTTTTGCTTTTATCAAGTTTTTTGTACTCTTTTAATGTTTCTCTTCCTATCTCTCTGGCTTTTTTAGGTTCCAATTCTTCTCCTGCTATTTGTTTTCCTATTTTTTCAAATCCTTCTTTGATTCTATCTGCATACTGTTCTCTTTCAGCTTTTTTCTCTGATTTTCTACCTTTTTCTCTTATCTTTCGTACTTCTTCTAGTCTTTCCTTGAGTTTTTTCTTCGCCATCAATACCACCTAGTAATTTTTTTGCAAGCATTTTATTTAAAAGTTCTTTCGAGTCTAATAAAACCTCAATTCTTTTTAAATGTTTTGATATAACCCCTTTGAAAAAATTCATCAAGACGCTTCTGCAGTTGTTTTTTCATCTTTGTTCGTATTTTGGCTTACTAAACACTTATATTTTTCAAAGTTAAGAAAGTATAGATAGGTTGTTATAAAACGAGTTCATTTTCTTTAGTTAAGGGCCAGTGGCTTAGCCTGGTTAGAGCACCCCGCTGATAACGGGGAGGTCGTGAGTTCGAATCTCGCCTGGCCCATTCAGATTTTTTTGATTAATCTTAACTGGAAATCAAAACTTATTTATTCCCAGGCATCTTTATTTACTCGAGAGGATTACATGGCAATGGAAGATGTCAAAATAGTGCAGAAAAAAGCTGAGAAGAAATACGTGATGAGGGAACCATCCCTTGATAAATTACTGAGTGATAAGAAACTGGAAGAGATAGCTGTAAACGGTCCAAATGAGCCTGTATTCATCTTCCATAGGGATTACGGTAGATGCGAAACTAACTTGGAGATGGATGAAGATTCAATACTGGAGTTTATCGGAGGAGTTGCTGAGGATTCAGCCGACTACATAAACAAGACAAAGCCCTTTTTGGACGCTAAACTTCCTGATGGATCAAGATTAAACGCTACTATACCTCCAGCCACGCCTGAAGGTCCTACAATGACTATAAGCAGATTCAGAGAAAAACCTTTCTCAATACTTGACCTGATAGAGAATAATACGATTCCTAAAGATGCGGCTGCTTTCCTATGGACGGCTGTGGAAGGAGAAAAGAACTACCCGATGAATACATTAGTTATAGGTGGTACGGGAGCGGGTAAAACAACCACGCTGAATACCTTGATGACGTTTGTCCCAACTGAGGAGAGAATAAGCTGTATAGAGGACACAATGGAGCTGAACTTCTTTGGAAGAAAGAACCTGGTTAGAATGGTTACTGTATCTCCAATGCAGTCCAGGGAACCCATAACAATGAATGATCTACTGGAGAATGCTCTGAGAATGCGTCCGGATAGACTAGTCGTGGGAGAAGTCCGTGGTAAGGAAGCAGGATCTCTATTCAACGCGATGAACGTTGGACACTCCGCTATGGGTACTCTTCACGCCAATTCACCGAACGAACTCGCCGCAAGGTTAACCAATCCCCCCATGAATGTTCCTGAGAACATGCTCGCTCTAATCGATTTGATAGTGGTTCAGAAAAAGATTGTTCACGGTAACGATGTTAGAAGAAGGGTTTCCACGATCACGGAAGTATCCAGATCGGAAGGAGGAGTCGGGTTCAATGAACTGTTCATGTACGATGAGGAAGAGGATAAATTGAAGAGAACCGATACTCCAAGTAGAAAACTGGAGGAATTGGGTAGTTTAGCTGGAAAGAGCCTTGGAGAGATGCAGGAAGGATTGGAGCATAAGAAGACCTATCTTGAGAAATTGCTTGAAAGAGGAATTCATGGATTAGAGGAAACTAATGAGAAGATACAGGATTACTATTCAGTGAAGTACTTGGAAGAAGATTGAATTCTATCAGTTTACGAGTTTTTAGTTTTTTCTACCTTTTTACGTATCTCTTCAGGATTCTCCCCGAAGTACTTTTTGAATTTAGGGGTAGTGGTTATTTCTTTTGTTTGATCCTTGTCAGTGGTTTCTATGAATCCTTTTCTTTCAAGTTCTCCGATGTACCTGTAGGCCTTGTTCCCTATCACTTTAGCTACTTTACTTTGCTTTATGGGTTGCTTCATTGATATTAATCCAAGTGTTCTCAGTTCGGCTTTCTGCAGGTCTGGACCGGTTGCTAGATGACCTACTTGGTCGAAGTAAGTGTCTTTAAGAGTTAATTCGTATTTTTTATTGGTTTTATTTATCTGTAAAGCGGTTTCTTTTTCTTCGTACTGTTTTTGTAGTTCTTCGAGTGCTTTCATTGTGTTTGAGTAGTCTGTGGCTGCTATGTTTTTCAGTTTATCTATTGATAGTGGATCCGGTGACATGAATAGGGCTGCTTCTATTGTTTTCATTGTTTGTACTAGGTGTTCTTTGTTTCCTTGAGTGTTTTCTTTCGTCATTCTTCACCTTCTTCCCTTTCCTCTGGGTAGTGGATGAATATTTCTCCAAATATTTCCTCCTGCCATATCGATATCTTGCCTTGGTTCGCGAGGTGGAGCAGAGGTATCAGGATCTTTACTATTTCTCTTTCGGTTTGTTCTTGGTCCTTTTCTATTAGTTCTGTGAATGTGGTGAGGTTTTCCTCATCTATCTCTTGTTTTATTTTTTGTTCTAGTTCTTCGGTTTTTTCTTCGAAGTCCTGTGTGTTTCTCTTCGCTATTTCCAGTAAATGATCGGGTACTATGTCCTGTGCTGGGGTTTTTTCTTCCTTGACTTTTTCCCTGGCTTTTTGTTTTTCCTGGTCTATTACGTCTTCCACCGCGTCTATTAATTCGTCAACGGATACTTTTCTCTGTGTTTTCCTTTTCTGTGGCTTTGGCTCCGGGATTTCTTCTCTTGCCGGTGGTATCTGGTCCGGTGTGGTTGGTATTTCTTCCCAGTAGATGAATTCTCCTTCTTCTTCATCTTCTTTTAGTTTCCAGGAACTGCTCTTTTTTCTAAGTAGGATGGAGCTGGCTAGTAACGCGTTGGCTGGTACTTTGAAGTCCATTTTTTGAAGTTTTTTGACTGTTTGTATGTATTCCTGGACCAGTTTTGATAGTTTTATGTCCCAGGGATCCATGTCTTCTTTTTCCACCACTCCTTTTAGTATTTCTCTCCAGTCGTGTCTTCGTGCTATTTCTTCCAGGTTTATTTCTTCCGGAGACATTTCCTCTGGATCTATCTCTTTGCTGGTTGTTTTTATTGACTCTGTCTTTGCTTGTTTTTTCAAGACGCGTCACCCGTAGGTAAAAAGGTAGGACTGCAATAAAAGGATTTAGCAATATCGGTTTATAAAACAGGTAATAGGAACGCGAGTAGCCCTATTCCTATCGCGATGTAGGTTTCTTTTCTGAAGTCGTTGTAGTGTTTTCTTTTCAGCAGGTCGTACAGCGCGGTGATGAACATCAGATTGGTCAGAGCTACCAGGGATAGGTATAGGTCGTTTCCCAGGTATTGGGTTATTCTTAAGTATGGGTAGGGAGAGATGAGCATTGCTAAAGCTATGAGTGATACGGATATGTATATGGAGGGTTTTTCACCTATTTTTATTGGTAGGGTCCTTCTACCCTGTTCCCTGTCCCCTTCTATATCTTGAATTGATTTAACTATTTCTCTACCTGTTCCTGATAGGAAAGCCATTGAGGACAGAATCCAGATCGAGATCGGCACGGTGTTCGAAACGTTCAGCGCTCCATATATAAATGGTATTGTCATGCTAGCTGCTATGGATATGTTTCCAGCTACTGCGACTTTTTTCAGATGTATGGAATAGGCGTAGCTTAATGCAGCGAAGATAACAGCTATTAACAAGGAGTAGGGATTTATGAAAGCGGATGCGATCACTCCTATTGGCATGAAAACCAGGGATATATAGAGAGCTGTTTTTCTATCGATCTCTCCGGATACTAGCGGTCTGTCCTTTCTTTCATTTGCTTTATCTGTTTCGTAGTCAGTGTAGTCGTTTATCGCGAATGCTCCAGCGGATATGAATACAGGAGTGATTATGGACAGTGCAAGGATTCTGGGAATTGGTAGATGACCTATCGTTACTAATTGACCTATCAGTACAGCTGCAGCTAGGAAAAACCCATGAGTCATTCTTGTTAATCTTAGAAATGATTTGAGTTTATTCACACGGACACCTCTAAATTCATGAACCGGCTCTGTTTCAGAACCGTTTTACAGTTTTTTACTCAAGGCTTTCCCAGAGCACTTCTTGTTTTGGATCCACTTGTACGCCTGAGGAAGTTATTTCAAAAGGATGCGGTTTCTTGTCGTGATCGGTTCCTCTCATCTTTCTTATGAACATTGCTCTTTGAGGTGGCTTGAAGTAGAGTGCTATGACTCCATCCGTGACGAATTCTTCAACTCCGAATCGGCTGAATTGGTTTTTTCCTTCGGGTGCTTCGGCTGTTAGGAGCGAAGTAGTGTCTATATCTTTTAATTCCTCGCTCAGTCTGAATAAAGAGGGTCTTATCTTTGAAGTGTTTCCCATCCACATTCCGAATGCCGTGGTGGAGTCTATGACTATTCTCTTTGCTCCCATGTCATCAACCATGTTCTTTATCTTGTTTATTTCTTTTTCAAAGTCCTGTGCAAAGTCCTGTGGGTTGATCATTCCTACTTTGTATATCTTGAGCATGTTCTCCTGTTCGAGTGAAGTCACGTCCCATTTGAAGTTCTTCATGTTCCACCATATATTGGTGGCTCCTTCTTCCATGGTGATGTATATTCCGGGCTCGTCGTATTCTTTAGCTCCCTTGTAAACGAATTCAGTGGATAGAATTGTTTTACCGGTACCCGCTCCTCCAGAGATTAGTACTGAGGAGCTCTCTAGAAATCCTCCTTCCAGTAATTCGTCAAGTCCGGGTATTCCTGATTTAACTCTAGCCATTTTCAAAGCACCTTTTTCAGATCACGTTTAATTGTCAAATATCTTACTATTGAATAACACTTCGACCATATTTAAAGATTGGGTAATTAAAAACCTATGCTTGAAAGAATTCCCGTTAAGATTTATAACAATCGAGTGCCTCCAATTAATTGGAAAAATGACTGGAAATCTCATTAAAAATAATTAAAAAGAGGTAGATAAAAATGGATTTTGTTGATACAGATTACGAACCAAAAGAAAATGAGTTAAAAGCTGTTTTCAGGATAGAAGCGGGAAAAGGGAACACGTTCAAAGAAGCCGCTGGCAAGGTAGCGAAAGAGTCAAGCGTTGGAACATGGACACACATAGGAACAGTGAACGAAAGAGCAAAGAGGATAAAGGCAAGAGTTTACAGCTTGAACAAGCCTTACGTGAAAGTAGCTTACCCGCCAGAACTGTTCGAACTCGATAACGTTCCACAGATAATGAGCTCGGTAGCCGGAAACATATTCGGGATGAAGGCAGTGAAGAACCTTAGACTAGTTCATCTCGACATACCTAAAAACATGCTGGAGAAATACGAAGGGCCGAGGTACGGTGTAGAAGGAGTTAGAGATTTAATGGAAGTTCCCGAGAGACCGCTGGTGGGAACGATAGTGAAACCAAAACTAGGTCTGGATCATGAAGAACACGCGGAAGTCGCGGAAGAATCATGGAAAGGAGGATGCGACATAGTTAAAGACGATGAGAATCTTACCAGCCAACCATTCAATCAATTCAGTGACAGATTAACCGAGACCCTGGAAGCAAGGGACAGAGCAGAGGAAGAAACCGGAGAAAAGAAAGTATACATGTGCAACGTCACTGCACCGCTCAGCACCATGATGGAAAGAGCGGAAGAGATAAAAAAACAGGGTGGAAGATACATGATGATAGACGTAGTGACCACCGGGTTCTCCGCGCTACAGGAAATAAGGAGAAACGGACCGGACCTAGTAATGCACGCTCACAGAGCAATGCACGCCGCGATGACCAGAAAAGAAAAACACGGTATAACAATGCAGGTGCTGGGACAGCTGTACAGATTGATAGGAGTGGACCAACTTCACATAGGCACAGCAGTGGGAAAAATGGAAGGAGGAAAAGAAAAAGTCAAGTGGATCGAGGATAATGTGGAAGAACTCGAGA
>PWFL01000056.1 GCA_003553825.1 Candidatus Iainarchaeum sp. | reverse complement strand
GCATGGACCAAGGAGACACAGTGACAATCGGCGAAGGAGACAGCTTCAACGGATACGAAGTAACAAGCATAGACATGGACTACGAAGTAGGCGACGTGGAAGCAGAAGTACTGAACATCGATGACTTCTACACAGCCAAGTCCACAATAGTAGACGCAGAAGACATAGCAGTAACAGACCAACAATCAGTAAGAGACCACAGAATAGTAGTAGGTGGACCAGCCGTAAACGCGCTAGCAGACGGAATGGAAGGCGCAGACCAACTACAAGCATCAGGCGATGCTGTAATCGCGGCAGACGGAAACGACCTACTCGTAGCAGGATACCTAGCAAGCGACACACAAGCAGCAGCCGAAGACCTAATCGAAATGCTAAAAGGCTAAAAACAAACACAAAACTAACCCAAACCCTAAAGGCTTGCCTCAAAGCAAGCCCAAACCCCTTACTCTTTCTTCCCCTTATCTTTACAACAACTAGACACAGGAATAACCAAAACCACTACACCCCTACACAACTCTACAAAAAACACTTACCACCAACTCAACCACAACAACCAACCCAAACACAACAACAGCCAATACATCACAAGCCTAAATACCAGGAAAACAACAAAAAAACACACACCAAACACATCCAAATACACCCAAAAACACGAAAAAGGAGAAAAAAATGAAACAAAACCAATGGAAAAAAACAAAGAAAAAAACAGAACAAAAAAAAGAAAAAAAAGAAAGAAAAGAACCGGAACAGGAAGAAGAACCTGAAAAAGAGGGAGAAGTAAAGGAAAAAACGGAAGAACAAGAACAAAAAACGGAAGAAAAAACTGAGCAAAAAGAAGAAAAACTCAGCAAGCAAAAGCTCAGTAAACAAAAGGTCAGCAAACAAACCCTCTACATAATAGCCGCAATAACAATAATACTCGTATCAATAAACATCTACATCTACGCAGTACCAAGACCTGAAAGAGCATGCTACCAAGACCTATGCTTCTACTCAGAACAAGAACCAATACAACACATGGAAACACTACTCGAACACTCAAACAAAGCATACCTAGTATTCGAAGGAGACGCGGAAACCACGGAAACAACCGCGATGATAAGCGAATCAGCAGCACAGTTCGCAGTAATGCTAGGGCCAACACTAAAACACGAAAACATACACGGAATAGGAATGCGGAACAACGAACCAGTAGAATGCGGAAACAAAACAGTCGAGTACTGCAAAACACTAGAACCAGGAGAAAACGAACTACTACTATACATCGAGTACCCGGACCACGACGAAGACATAAACGAAGTACACATCGACAACAGAACAATCACAATAAAAGCCAAATCAGGAGAAAACCTACTCGCAGTAACCAGATTCATAGACCAAAAATTCGTACTAGCAAATCTCTAAACCACTCCATGAAAAGAGGAGAAGAAAGATGCCCAGCATAATAATCCCGTGCTACAACGAAGAAAAAAACATACAACAAACAGTACAAGAACTCCAACAACTCAAAAAACAAATAAAAAACCTAGAAATAATCGTGGTCGACGACGGATCACAGGACAAAACCACTGAAAAAGCAGAAAAAACAAACGCGGATAAAATAGTAACTTACACACCAAACAAAGGAAAAGGACACGCAATGAGAAAAGGAGTGGAAAACGCAGAAAAAGAAAAAATAGTATTCACCGACGCGGACCAACACCAAATAGAAAAAATACCACTATTCCTAAAAAAACTCCAACCAAACACCATAGTCATAGGAAAAAGAAACTACTCACTAATGCCATGGCCAAGAAGAATAAACAACGCACTCGCAAAACTCGCAGTATACCTAGCAACCGGAAAAGCAGTAAAAGACCCAACCTGCGGAATAAGAGCAATAAACAAAAAAGACTTCCAGGAACTAGAACTAAAAGAAAACGGATTCGAAGTAGAATCCGAAATAAACCTAAAATCAATCAAAAAAGGAATGAACCTAAAATACATACCAATAGACATACACTACCCGGACAAATCATTCGAATTCAACGAACTCAACTGGAGCCAAAGCACGGGACTCGCACTTTACCTGGCCAAATCAGTCATAAAATCATGGACAGGAAAAGAAATCTAAAAGGTGAACAATGAAACTAAAAAACCTAACCACAAAACAAAAACTAGCAATATTCACCACCATCGCAATCATAATATTCGCGATGCCACAAGCACTAAGAACACTCTTCCACCACGACTCAATGCTAGGAAGCACAACCTACTACCACACAAGAATGGCGGACCTAGTAGCCTCCGGAGCAGAACACGACCCGCTATCATTCGGAGGAAGACCAATGACCTATCCCTACGGATTCTCACTAATGATACTGGCAACTCCAGCGGCAAAGTACCTACTAGCACCTATAATAGGAGGACTAGGAATAATAATCACCTACTACTTCACAAAACAACTGGGACTAACAAAAAAACAATCACTCTACTCCTCGATGTTCCTATTCTTCAACCCGGCCTACGCCTACTTCGCATCACACCTCAACCCAAGACTACCAGCCCTAGTACTAATGGTACTAGCCTACCTAATGATCAACAAAGAAAACAAAAAAATCAACTACCTAGCAGCAGCACCAATACTACTAGCACTAATAACAAGCCCATTAATAGGAATGTCAATGCTCGTCATAGGAACCATAATATTCAGAAAACAAATAAAGAAAACAGCACCAGCATTCACAATCGCGTTCATAGGATTCCTAGCGTACTTCCTACCAATAATAACCAAACACGGATTATTCCAAAACCACGAAGCATACAACATATTCGTAGAGATGAACAGAGGAATACAGTACTTCATCCTCGAATCAGGACTAACAGCCGTTTCATTCACCTTCGTAATGATACTGATGGCGATCTACGGATTCTTCAAACTCAACACCAAGAACCTAAAACCAATGAGAGAATGGCTACTAATAGGAGTAGTAGCTTCCCTAGCAATATTCAACAGAATGAACGACCTCCTAATATTCCCAGTATCAATAATAGCAGCAACAGTATTCACAACTCATTTAAAACAGTTAAGAAACACATTAAAACTTGAATGGATACCGCTAAAACACCTTAAAGCAATGATATGGATCTACCTAATAATACTAGTGATAATACCAGGATTAGGGATGATAACCATAGATCCAACCCCTGAACAACACGAAGCAATGACATGGATAAAAAACAACACACCTGAAAACGCTACAATAACAGCACACTGGAAAGAAGGGCACTACATCACAGGAATAGCACAAAGAAAAAACGTGATGGATCCCTACCTAGAATTCGCTCCCGAAGTAGATCAAAGATACAAAGACATAAGAAAAGTTCTGAGCTCTAGCAGAGCGGAAGAAACAATCAGAATAATGGAGAAATACAACTCAAGATATATTCTATATAGAATGGGAAGCAGAAACTCATGCTCAGGATTCCCATACGTATCCAAACACGGTAGATTCAAACAAGTATACTCGAACGAAGACTACAGGATATATCAATTAATGGATGAACCAGTGGACCCAGGATCGGACCTATGCCAGGAATTACTGGAAAGAAACTAACTATCCAAACAGCTTATCCTAACCATCTTACCCTCTTCAACATCCTCCAGCACTGACTCGATTACTACATCATCCCAGTAACCCGGTTTCCATATGGTGTATCCTCTATATTTCCACAGGAACACAGGAACATCTTCACAACCAGTTTCCTTTTTCAACCCTTGATATGTTCTAGGAAGCTTTCTAAATCTATCCGAATCCTTTAACCATCTTAACTGCTCATCATTAATCTGCATGTACACTTCTCCATCCTCGTATTGATCAATCACCTCAACACCTTGTTCATATTTATCAATACCCCAGTCCCTCTCAGCTGCATTCACTCTATAAGCAACCACTGAACCACCAGCACCCAGAACCAGGATCAATACAAACGAAAGCAACACGTTCTTCTCAATCCTTAACAAGCCCTTTGCAGAAGGAATTAACAAACCAGGTAACAACATGATCATGTACCTAGGAACCCAAGTAACAGTGAAAACCAAAGTAGCCACACCCATCACCAGTAAATACACCAAAGATAGCTTAACAGGTAATTCACCGTACTCACGGTCAACCAAACCCAAGATAGCAATTAACAGAACCGGGCCCAATCCAACTAGAACCATGTTCAAAAAACTTTGAATACCTGGAACAGCGAACTCGTAACCGTACTCAAGCGAGTACTCCAAGAAAAGAAAGAAATCTCTTCTTAAAAAAGCCATGTAGCCCAACACAGGGACAAAAGCACTTACCAAGAACTCCTTGAATCTGAACTCCTTGTAGAACACTAAAAATATAACTATTAATAAAACAGCGGATTCTCTAGTAAGAATAGCTAGAGCAGTTGAAACACCCATCAAACACCCATACTTACTAGAATCTTCATCCCTTGACCTGAAAAAGAAATAGATGGATAATAAAGTAAAGAAAACCAGCACATAATCAGTTAAAAATGTTCCAAAATACGTTAAATAAATCGGGGAAAACAGTAAGGGAAGAGAAGTAAATTCACCGGGCAAACCAATCTCTTTACCTATCTTAAAGCCCAGGAAAACAGAACCCAATACAAATGGAAGTATAGCCATCCTGGCTATTGGTAAAGAAAACCCTGAAACCACTGAAGCAATTGAAATGAACACGGGTCTATTCGGAACGGGTATCTCTCCTTCTGGAATCAGCACTCCTTCACTCCAGGCATCACCGTAGTTCAAGTAAGTTCCTTCATCAGGATACATCCTTGGACTAAAGGCCATTAATATGAATAATAATGCGACCGCTACCTCTATCAGGATAATCTTCTTTTTATCATCCATACTATCCACTATTTTTCCCTTTTTTATCCACGAGTATTTCATCCAAAGCTACCGTGGCGTAGCTTCCCTTTGGAAGAGAAAACCTTAGCAAGTAATGTTTTTCACTCTTCTCAAGCACCTCGAGGTCCTCTAGATCTATGTAGAGTTTTCTTCTTTTTCCCTCTTCACTCATCTCGGGCAAACACTTTACTTTGAAGTCCTTCAACTCTAGGTCGTTCTCCTCCAGCACTTCTTTTTCATATTCATTCTTTATCTCTGTTTCGTAACCGTATATAGGTCCTTCCTCCTCCACTATATCTTTATCTCTAACCTTGTCCAGGTACTGGTTGAATAAATAACTCTGGTAGGCGTGTGGAAACATTAACTGCAGGTTCTTCGGTAGTTTACGTATCGCGTTTATGAAGTCTCTTGGGTACTCTGCAAGGTGATGTAGTAGTGTTCTCTCGTATCCTAGATAATCAGGATACTCTTTAAGTGCTTCTTTGAATGGTTTGTCCTCCCAATTGTTCCTTAGCCATTTTCTTGCTTTTTTCGCGTCTTCACTTTCCTCTTCGAATACCTTTGTCAGGTATATCTTAACCGCTTCTTCAGGATCTTCTTTGACCAGTGCTTTTCCAACTAGGTGGGTTATTGGCCTGGTTTTGCCAAATCTCTGGTGTCCGAAGTAGTTAGGTATCTTTTCCTTTGGATTCAAACTTGTTTTTTCATCTACTTCTATTTTAATAGTGAATCTGTTTCCCCATAGGTCCCCCAGTGTCACTCTTTCCTCCGAGTATCTAAGCGGCTGTATTTCTATATCTTTTACTTTTAATTTTTTTATTTGATCCGAATTTGCTCCGTATATTGATATTCTTTGACTTGTCAGCGCTCTTTTATCTTTTGTTCCTGCGTAGCCTATTCTTTTTCTTGAGAAGTGTAGTACGTTACTTATTTTTTTTATTGCTTTGTTCTGTTCCCAGTTTTTCTTAACTAGTTTACATATTAATTGATCTCCTTCAGTGGCTTCATCAAAGCTGTGCTCCTTATCTATTTCAAGTACTTTCTTTTCAGGGGTTACTTCTTCGACCTTGAAGTCTTCTGGATTCTTCTTTATTTTGTACATCTTATCCTCTGATTATGTGTTTCCAGTAGCTCAGTGATGAGGCTAGTAGGAAGGCTGCTCCGAGCAGTTCAAGACTTTCCTCTACCAAGAAGTCAACTAATCTGTATCTTATGTCCAGTCCTCCTATTTCTCTAGCAACTTGATCCACTTCTTCATACACTTCTATTAATCCTGGCCCTCCTATCCGTGTAGTTGCGCTGTATAGTGATTCTCCTAGTACTGTAGTGGTTCCTACCAGGTCGCTTGGTCCTGATATGAATGCTGCGCTTCCGTAGAAGATGAATCCAAGTATCACTAACTTGGCTGTGGTTCTGTGCTGGAAAACTTCTTCTCTATATCTTATTAAAGCTGCTAGCATTATTATTCCTATTGAACCGAAGAAAAACAGCTCCAGGATTTTACCCGTGTGCCAGGTTAACTGCAGTTGCCTTACCGCGAAGTGTCTTATGTTGGCCGCGTCTTCTATGAGCATTATTGTTCCTGCGATTGCGAATAGTGTCCAGAAAATTCTTTCTCTTCTCTTTCCTTTTTCTTTTAGTTTAAATGCTGTGAATGCACTGGTTACTGTGAATGCTCCTAGGAAGATCCATTGGATTATTTCTATTGGTCCTTTTTCTCTGAATAGATAGTTCCATAGTATAGGTATTTCCAGTCCTTGTAGCAGAGCTCTTGAATTAAATATGTTTAATAGATCTACTAATAGTATTGAGATGTAGGATGCCAGTAGTATGATTGCTGTGAAGTATATTACGTGTTTGTGGTTGATTGATTTAATTATTTTTTCAAGCATTTAATCCCTTTTTCCATTTTTTCTACGTGTATCTCAGTATTGCTCCTATTCCTCCGAATGCGTTGTGGAACTGTTGTCCTTTGTCGGTATCGGTGGAGATGTACTTGGTTTCCGCTCCGGTTTCTTCGGCCAGTTCTTCTAGTTTTTCAGCTACGTCTTTTTCTTCTATTACTTCTCTTTCTTCTTCACATTCTGGGCAGATTATTCCTTGTTTTTTGAACTCTTTTTTGTCCTTTATTATTTCTTCTTTTTCCTCTCCGCATTCCGGGCATTTTATTTTTGCTTTTTTCCAGTTCATGTCTTCTGATAGTAGTAGTGTTTCTACTTTTCCTTTTTTCAATGCATTTGCCACTTGTTTCAGCCCGTAGGTCGCAGTTTCACTGCCTGTTATTTTCTTCATGAATTTATCTATGATTTCTCTTTCCTTCTGTACCTCAAGGTCCTGTATTAGGTCCTGGGCTTTTTCCATTATTTCTTTTATTCCTGATTCGTCCGCGTATCCGGTGCTGACTTTTCCAAGTACTTTGTTTCTGATTTTTTTGTTCAGGTATTCGTCTGAATCTATTTTGTCCTTTGCCTGTCCCGGTCCTCCTATTATGAGTCCTTTTATCTCGTCGTCTTGGAATTCTTTGTTTATTATGTTCGCTGCTTTTTTGTAGTGCTCGTGTTTTGCTTGTTTTATTATTCTTTCGAATCTTCTTTGGCTCCATCCTCCTTTTGTGTGTTTTGATGGTACTTGTGATCCAAAGCTCTGGATTATCTCCATGTGTTTTCCTTTTAGCTTGGCTATTGTGGCGTTCTTGCTATCTATCGCTACTACTCCGTATTTTTCCTTTGATTCCACTAGTTTTTTCAGTGGTTCTAGTTCGAACTTGTCGTCGCAGTTGTACAGGTTCACCTGTACTTTCTCGGGCGGTGTGATTATCTCTTTCTTTACTTCGTTTTCTTCGTCCACGTATCCTGCGAATATGGCTATTCCGTTTTCGGGTAGTTCGTTGACTCCTTTTAGTGATTGTAGGATTGTTTTTATCGCGGATTGAACGTGTTTTCTGGTTGATTTTGATTTTATGTTTGCTGCTTCGCTGTACTCGGTTTTTAGCCTGGTTACTTCTTGGTTCACGTTGTGGTCCGGTGGTATGTACAGGCTTATTAGTTCGGTGCCTCTTCCCTTTATTTTTTCAAGTTCTTTTATTTTTTTCTGGAATTTTCGCCTTTCTTTTTGATCCATCTTCATCACTTTTCCTTGTTTCGTGTTTTTGTTTTAATGTGTTTCCGTGTGTATTTTTTTGTGTTTGGTTGTAATTAATTCTTGTTGGAGCTTTTGGGTATTTTTGGTTGGCTTATTTTTTTTGAAAGGTAAGGTATAAAAAACCAGGTTGACTTAGTTTATATGTAAACTTGTTTAATAGAGAGTGATAAAATTAGTGATAAAATCAGTAAGAGGTTCATTGGGTTAGTAGCTGCACTGGTAGTTTTAGTGGCTTTAATATGGTTTTTATATCCTGTTGAAGATGTGGAGGAGCCCGGAGTTGATTTTGAAGATCCGGAGGAATCTGTTCGTAGTTTTTGGAGTGTTATGGATGGGGGGGAATTTGAAGAGCTTTACAATGTTACTGAAGATCCTTTGAATTCTGAGGTCAGGGAAGGTTTTGCCGAGATGTCCGAGGAGGACAGGGATGAGTGGAGAAATCATTTTTCCAACAATATTGATATTGATGTGGAGATTCTTGATGTTGAAGTGACTAATGGTGAGGCTAGTGTTGATGCTGGTATTAGCTGGTACTACGTTGATTTGGACAGTAATTATGATTTCATGGAGAGCTATGATTTGGTTAAAACCGAGGATGGTTGGATGATTGTTGGTAGGGATGAAGTTGGGGATTATTGATTTTTGTTGATCTTTTTTTAGGTTAGTTCTTTTCTACTTATCTTTCTTAGTCTTTCTCTGTATGCTTCGCTTCCCAGGCATCCTTTTAGGTGTTCTATGAGTCTTTCCGTGGATAGGTATCTTGGCACTATCACATATAGTACGTCTTCCATGTATTCTTTTGCTTCTTCAGGGTACTTTGCTCTCACTATTTTATAGGCTTCTGTATCCAGGTCTATGATTGGCTCGGTTACTTTTCTCACTGGTGCTGTTGATATGATCATCTGCGCGACTTTGTAGTTCGCTTCTTCCCATATTTCTTTGAGCATTAGGTCTCCGTGTATGTAGTTCATTCCATCTTCTCTTGCTTCAAGTACTCTTTCTGGATCGTTGTCTATTACTATTACTTCTTGGTCTCTTTTTTTAAGGAACTGAGCTAGTTTTTTACCTTGTGTGTCGTATCCTCCTATTATGAAGTGGTTGGATATTTCTTTTGGCACGTTTGACTCTACGAACTCTGTTCCCGGTAGATTTAGGAGCCAGTTATCCTTTATTTTATCGTATATTCTCCACACGTGTCTGCTGGTGTAGGAGCTAGCTATCATTGTAGCTATCGCGGCTAGTATTATTGATTGGAAAACCACTGGATTTATTTGTCCTGCGATTCTGGCGTGTATTGCTAGTATTAGCGCGAATTCGCTCATTTGATCCAGGTTCATGGCTGTCATGAGTGATGTTCCTTTGCTGTAGCCTTGGCTCTCCATCAGTAGGATGGTGAAGAGTGGTTTTAAAATGGTTATTACAAGCACTAGTCCTATAGCAGTTGTTATTGTGAATAGGCTGGGCATTACTACTAGTGCTCCTAGTGATACGAAGAATATTGCTGAGAAGAAGTCTTTTAGTGATTCGAATGTTTCCATTATCTCTTGATCGTAAGGTGGTTTTGACAGTGTTATTCCTGCTGCGAATGCTCCTATCACTATTGATAGTCCGTAGTACTGTGATACTGAGGTGAATATTAGTAAGGTGCTTAGTGCTACTAGCATTGCTGCTTCTTGTGATCTTCTAATGGTTTCTAGTATGTAAGGTGCTACTGGTCTTAGTATGAATCCTAGTAGTATTATTAATCCTCCTATCTGAATGTTCGATATTATTCCTTGTCTTGTTAATGGGTAGGAGGCTAGTACTATGAATATCAGGATTGCTATCAGGTCTTGAGTTAGGTTTATTGAGTTACAGAGTCTTTTGTAGGCTAGTTTAATTTTCTTTCCTTGTATTAGTTCCATTCCTACTAAAGATGAGCTGAGAGAGGCTGCTACTGCTAGGTATAGTGAGTTGAGTGGTCCAAAGCCAATTATGTATGCATAGGCGTATACTATTGATCCTATTATCGCTACTTGGGTTATTGTGAGTATCGCGGTGCTTTCTATTATTTTAGTGGTTTTTTTCAGTCTCAGGCTTGATCCGAATATGAATACTAGGAAGGCTATTCCTATCTCTGCTAGTGATAGTATTTCTGCCTCGGCCACTAGGGGTGATATTAGTATACCTGCTATCAGGTAAGCGGGTATGGTAGGGTGTTTGAATCTGTTGAAGAGGAATAGTACTATTGAGGCTGCTACGAATATTACTGTCAGCGCGATTATTACATCGATCATTTATTTTTCCCCTCTTGTTTTTCTTCCTCCCCATTCTAGTGATTCTTTGTCTCTGTCTATTTGGTTTAGGAATTTTGGCAGGCTCTCCATGTAGTCTTCCAGGTACTCTTTCATTTTTTCAACTGTGAGTATGTTCTGTCTGATTATGTAGTCGGCTCCCATGTCGTAGTATTCTGCTCCTTTTTCTGGGTCTTTTGTCTCTATGAATACTACTGCGTCGTTTCTGCAGCTTCTTAGTATTTTTCTGTTGATTGTTTCGTTTTCTACAAAGCTTATTATTAGTGATGCGTCCCTTAGTCCCACTTCTCTCTGTATTTTTTCGTGCTTGAAATCCCCGAACACGTTCTCCACATTCATTCCTTCCAGTTTTCTCACGTTTTCAGGGTCCTTGTCAACCACGGCTATTTGTTCGAATTGCTCCTGTAGTGTTGGTATTATTCTTTCCGCTGTGTCGTTGTATCCTATGACCAGTGCGTGGTCTTTTAGAGTTCCTAGATCCACGTCTTTCTTTTCTTTTCCTTCGAATCTTTCGAGCAGGTGTTTTACTTTTTCGTATATCTGTTCGTTGTAGGTTATCAAGTAGGTTGAGATGGTCATTGTTACGAGTGCCATCAGGCTCAGGTATCCCAGTATGTCGGGTGATATGAATCCCTGGGTTATGGCTATTCCTCCAACCACTAGTGAGAACTCGCTCACCTGTGTCATGTTTATGCTTCCGAGGAAACTCG
>PWFL01000041.1 GCA_003553825.1 Candidatus Iainarchaeum sp. | reverse complement strand
GCGTGTTCCGCGCCGTAACCTTCTGAAGTTAGTTCTTCGTATTTTTTCTTTTTCAAACGGCTTAGTTTATTTATAGCGTTGACTATTTTCTCTTTTTTATAATCACAGTAATTTATTTTGATGTTCTCCACGAAGTTGATTACATTTTTAAATTTTATTGACATCATTAATCTGTAGAGAACGGATTCTTCACTATGTTCTTTTTCTCTAAGCGATGTGCATTTGACTCCTTTTTCTTCTAAGAACCTTTCTATCCTTCTCAGGAATTCTTTTCTGTTCTGCTCTAATTCTTTGTTCCCTGTGATCCCTATATCTAAGGTTTGGAGCCGGTTTTTTTCCTTGTGGATTTTTGGTGCACCCAGTTCGCCTCCTAGGAAAGATCCGTAGAATTCGTCTCTGAGGTCATCTTTTAGGGTTATCCACCCTGGGATCTTTAGTTCCTTTTCTGGTTTTTTGCCTATGGGTGCGCCGAGTGCTTTGAAGAATCTGATTATTTTCCTGTTTGTGTTCTGGTAACACCAGGAGTGTCCTTCGATTCCCGCCTCTATCGTTCTGGAATTCTCGTCGATTCCCTCTCCAAAGATCTCTATAAGGTCTTGTCCGAATTCCTCTGTCGCTTTTTTTTCGGAACTGGATAGGAATATGGCGTTAAGGTTTTCAAAAATACCTCCATCACCGAATGTAGCTCCCAGAACCTTCGCAATTAAAGGAAGCTTTGGGTCATCTATGGTTAATGGTAGGAGCCCTCTTTCCCTTAGCCACTCTGCTGTTTGGATGGGCTGTGGCTTGTGCTTGCCTTGGTGCCACCACCTTGTCTTACCGACCTTTTGACCCATTGATTTAGCAATTCTCTTGTACCCCCAGTCGGGATTTTCCTCACTTATCCTTTTGTATTCGTAGTATAATCTACACTGTTCTTGTTGCTTTTCATTGTAGGTGTTTATGATATCTTGTTCGTCGATTACCACATCTTTTGACTTTGTTACCCCCTGTTCATCTTCCTCTATCTTTTCAGCTTCTTTATATTTTATTTCTCCGTTGTTCCATACTGCTACTTGGTGCTCCGGGGTGACGATTATTTCTTTGCCTTCTGAAGTCGTGATTTTCACCATTTTTCCTTCGTAGTGGTGCCTGTTGGATGACAGCACCTCTACTGCAGAGGCGGAATCATCTCTTTCGCCGAGCACTTTAAGTTCATTATCAGGGAGGTGTAATGCTTCATAATCTCTGTTCTCCTTAGTTTGAATCCTATCTGGATACTTTTGCATTATGCTATCAATCTCCTCATCTAATCTAATTTCTTCCAAACCAGTATCAGAAGGTTTCTTTGATTGAATTCTCAAATTAGAGGAGGAAAAACATTGAAACGGATCGTGTTTTACATCCCCGAGAAGTGCTCCGGCTCTAGCTCCTGTAGCATCTACAAATGGTGCTTTATCCTTGCCTGAATTATCTACGAGTAGTTTAGGTGAGTTCTTCTTGGATTGTTGTCCTTTTCCAGGCATGTTCATTCCTTGTAATCCTGAAGTAATTGCCATACCAAAAGCTAGCATAGCAAGGAGCATTCCTCCAACTATCATCACCGCTGCGAGGATTATGTCGCTGAATAGATTGAAGTGGATTGCTGCACCTATTGCAAGGGCGTAGATCAAACCCATTATGAGTATTGGGCTCATTCCCATCTTCGTGGGCATCTGTTTTTGCTGGGAAACGAGTCTCTTTTTCTGGTCGACTATCTTCTCTCCTTTTCCACTGTCAACCGTATCCACTTTAGGTTCATTGGGATCCTGTTGATTTGGATAAACCAGGATATCTTGAAGTTTCTCGGTTGGTAAGAGCTCACTCATGGATTTTGCAAGCATTGATTTACCTGTACCTGGCCCACCGATCAATAGAACGTTTCTACCTTGTCTTGCAGCTTTCTTTATTACTTCCACTCCTTCTTCCTGTCCAATGACTTGATCAACAAGTCTTTCAGGGACCTCTATCTCTTCAGTGGTCTCTATATCTTTGTACTTCGGCTCGTATTCCTCTTCATCTGACTTCGACATAAGCGATTACCTTATTTTATCTTAATAATTACAGGTTAAATTACCCATTAATACAAGTAGTTGGTATGTGTTTTGTAGTTCCGAAGGTTAAAAAGATTATGGAAAACCACCAAAGGATTAAATCCTTGAAGGAACTAATTAACCTATATAAACGAAAAACTGAAAATAAGGTGGATAGATGAAGGTAACATTTCTCGGTACAAGTGGATCTTTACCAACGAAAAAACGTGGGCAGCCCGCGATACACTTGCAGTACAAAGACGAGTCAATGCTCTGGGACTGTGGAGAAGGAACACAGAGACAGTTAAAACATACAGACATATCTCCATTCAAGATAAACTCCGCATATATAACTCACCTCCACGCTGATCACCTGATCGGACTAGCTGGATTAATACAGAGTCTTCAATTCCTTGATAGAAAGGAAAAACTTGAGATATACGGTCCAAAGGGAATAGATAGGTACGTAGAGTTCTTCAAGAACTGGGATCACTTCAACCTGGAGTTCGAGATAGATACAATAGAAATTCGAAAAGGAAGGATAAAAGAACGGGAAGATTATGAAGTAGAGGCATTTCCAGTTAAACACTCAACACCCTCCTACGGATTCATATTTAAGGAAAAGCCAAGCATAAACCTAAATAAGGAAAAACTAAAGGAATTAGATCTGTTAAATCACCCTAAGTGCAGTGAACTTAAAGAAAAAGGAGAAATAGAACACAAAGGAAATAAAATAAAACTGGAAGATGTGAAGGAACCGGAGAAAGAAGGTAGAAAAGTAGTTTATTCAGGTGACACTAAACCATGCAAGGAACTGGAAAGAGCAGCTGAAAACTCGGATTTACTAATAGTAGACTCGACCTTTGGAGAAGATCACAAAGAAAAATCAATCGAGTACGGTCATGGCGAGGCAAAAGGGATGGCTGAAATAGCTAAGAAAGCAAATGTGGGTAAATTAGTACTAACTCATTTTTCAAACAGGTATAAAGATGAAAGAGAGCTTGAAAAAGAAGCAAGAGAAGTATTTGAAGAATCTTACGCAGCTGAGGACTTCATGGAGATAGAGATATAGATTCATAGAAAAAGAGTTAAGACTAAGAAGATAAGAAGATAAAAAGGTTTAATGATTATTAAAATGATTCAGGAGATTATAACTTGTACACTTCGTCCCCTTCTCTCACTCTTTCTTTAACTTTCATTCCAACGCTCTCTCCTGCTCCCGATTCTTCAACTTCCTCTCTATCTATCTCCATTGAAGTTACTTCTTGTTCAAAATCAGTCGTGGATCCCTTTACCCTTATTTTATCTCCTACTTCGAGCTTGTCTTCAAGTTTTATTATACCCACTTCGATATCAGTGAAGTAGTGGGTTACCTCTCCTATTTTTTCGGACATTCACATCAACCTCTGGTAGATTAACCTATCGTGTTATTTACCTCTAAACTAATTTATATAATAACAGGTTTAAATGAGTTAATCAACATATATTAGTGGGGATCAAAATGAAGGAATACGTGAGTAAATTATTAATCACAGTGGTTCTTTTATCCATCTTCGCTTCAATAGGAAGCGCTATAGAGCTAAGAAGCCATTCTGTAGAGATAAGAATAGATGAAGATACTACAGCAGAGGTTAAAGAACGATTTAGCTTCAGATTAAGTGGATCTGAAATGGTGCAAACCACTAACTTCACTGAAGAGGAATACTTTAACCATATAGTGAGTGAGGCAGGTAAAAATTTTGATGTATTAACCGAATTACATCCAGATATTGAGATAGCTCCGAGTGTGAGCGGAGAGAGAAGAGACATGGTTATCTCTACTTCGGAGACGTACAGAACTCATAATTTAGTGATAAGTTACGAAACTGATGAATTAATCGAAATGATTAGACAGGAAGGAAGGATAAATCATTATAGATTTAACACTGAAGCTTTGAGATTCTACGAACCTGAAACAGAAATGGTTAGGTTAGGCGACAATACCAATCTTTTAATCGATCTGCCCGATACTATTGAAGAGGACAGGCTGGATCCTCCTAGAGACCCTTGGATGGTTCACGGAGGTAATGAATACCAGTGGAATACTGGATCTTGGGACATTGACATTGAATACAGTATGGTTGAACCAATCACCAGTTGGAGCCCGGGAGGGATATGGGAAACTTTCAAAGAAATGTTCATCAATGACCCTATATACGGAGTGATTTTACTCATACTGATAGCTCTATCCGTTATCTATAGAAAAGAGATAAAGCTGCTTTTCTCAGAGGGACTTGTTGGGGAGGAAGATCCAAAGCAGCCTAGAGAACAGCTTTAATGTTAAATATCTTTATGTTTGCTTGAATTTTTTCTTTTTATTTATTTCTCCTCTTGTTAATCCTTCGTATTCTAGTTCTAAGTGTGCTGCTAGGTTCTGCATTGTGTAGTCATCGGTTACTAGTTTTTGTTTTTCCTGTAGTGCAAGTGCGAGTACTTCTATATCTGTTTTACTTAGATTTTCATCGCTCCCTATCTCTCTTGCTTTTTCTTTTATTTTCTTGATGTGTTTTTTGCTTGGTTTGATTACTTTGAGGTTTCCCTGCGCTATCGCTGCTTCTCCAAGTGACTTTGACTCTATGTTCTTTAACTCTTTCATTACTGAGGGAGTTGTGTACATTTTTTCTTTGGATTGAAGTGTATCCGTGTTTATTATTGCGCTGGCGTCCAGTATTTCAGGCATTTTAATCATTAAAAGTTTAATTTTATTGGAATTGGGCTAGGTTCCTTTGGTTTTCTTTTTCTTCTTTTGGCTCTTCTTCGTTTTTTCCCGTATCTTTCTCTTGAGTGTCAAAGGATTTATTTTCTTTCATATGATTTCTTTCATTTCTCTGTTCTTGCAGATGTTCTCCTCGTATTTTATTTGCTTTTTTTATGGTTCTTTTTCTCTGGCTTACTCCTAGTAGTTCTAATTCGTCTTCTGTGAAGTTGAATTCAGCTGTTAGTTGGATTCTTTTCTCTTTGTTGTTCATCATTTCTTTTAGCATTGGTAGGTAGTCTTTTATCGCGGTGTTTACGGATACGTGGCACTTTCTCCCTATTTTGCGTGCTATTGATTCTCTGATGTTTCTTTCCGATTTGGTTGATCCTAGTTTTCTTATGAGTGATGGGAATTTGTACCTTGTGTAGCCGCTGTATTCTTCTTGTTTTGCAAGTGATACTCCTGGACCCATGAGTATGTTAGCGTATCTCCATAGTCCGTATTCTTGTCTGTTTCTAACTCTACCTAGGTATATATCTGCTTTTGATAGTTGTTCGAATCCTTTTTCCAGGTCTTCTGGTTTTTCGTACTGTCTTGGTATGTTTTCGTCTATCCATTTGAGTGTGAAGTCCGGGTTTTCGTCAAGGTCTTTTAGTGCTTGGTGTGCTTCTTCGAATCCTCTTTTTTGAAGTATTTTCTTCATTGCTTTGAATATCTTTGTTTTCTTGTTTCTCGTGCCCATTAGTTTTGCTTCTTCTTTTCCCAGTTTTTTCTTTCCTTGCGCTAGCGCTTGTAGATTGTTTATTGATCCTCTTACATCTCCGTCCGATGATTTTGCTATTTCTTTGAGCGTTTCCTCGTCCGCTTCTATCTCTTTTTTTTCAGCTATCTTTCCAAGTAGTTTTGCAATGGTTGATGGGTGTACTTTTTTCACTCTTATTAACTCGCATTTGCTTCTTATTGACTTTATTTTTTGCTCGTAGGCGTTGTTGGCTGTTAGTATGATAGGTGAATTGCTTTCTTTTATTATTTTATTTATTGCTCTTGTTCCTCCATGGTCCTGTCTATACAATCCGTCGACTTCGTCTATTAGTATTATTCTTTTTTTACCTGAGAGTGTGCGTGATTTTGATGCGTCTCCTATTGTTCTTTTTATATTTTCCTTGTTTCTGGTGTCGCTGGCATTCATCTCCAAGGTTTCCCAGTTGTATTCAGAGGAAATTGCTTCCACTATAGCTGTTTTTCCTGATCCCGGTGGCCCGTGCAGCAATAGTGGTTTTTTCTCTTTTTTTCCTTTTTCCCAGGCTTCAACCCATTCCCTGATCTTCTTCACGGTTGTAGCGTGTCCCACTATCTCGTCAAGTGATTTAGGTGTGAATTCATCCGCCCAGGTCTCCTTTCCTTTTAAAACCATCTTTAATCATTTTTAGTTTTTTACTTAGGCTGTGTTTCCTTTTTTAAACCTGAAGGGATAAATAACTAAGGTGTATAAATATAATCAAGGATTTCACCGAGTGATTTATGTGAAAATTGGATTAGTTGGTAAGACGAATACGGGTAAATCAACCTTCTTCAAAGCAGC
The DNA here is from genome assembly GCA_003553825.1 of Candidatus Iainarchaeum sp. GTDB lineage: Archaea > B1Sed10-29 > B1Sed10-29 > B1Sed10-29 > B1Sed10-29 > B1Sed10-29. The sequence goes on along the minus strand of PWFL01000041.1, from coordinate 4,800 downwards.
TTCTCTCGTTGATGTGGAGATAAGTAACAGGATATTCACAACGATAGAGGCGAATAAAGGAGTTACTTACGTTACTACTGATTGCCCGTGTAATGAACTGGATGTTTCCTGCGATCCAAAGAACTCCAAATGTAGAGGAGGAACTAGATTGATTCCCGTTGAATTGATAGATGTTGCCGGACTTGTCCCAGGTGCTCACGAAGGTAAAGGTCTTGGTAATAAATTTCTTAGCGATCTAATGGAAGCGGAAGGATTAATCCATATACTGGATCTTTCGGGAAGAACGGATAGTGAGGGAAACCCTGTAAAGGACCACGATCCTGAGGAAGATATTGATTTCCTTTACAGTGAGATAGATCACTGGATAAAAAATCTGTTGAAGGAGAGTTGGGAAGAGTGGGAAGAAGAACAGAAAAGAGGAGAAAGAGAGCTCTACGAGAATATTCATCGTAAACTAACTGGGCTAGGGATAACCGAGAGAGAAGTGAAAAATAGTATTGAAGGAGGATACGATGATATTCTGGAATTAGCTAGTAATATAAGAAAAGAGAGCAAACCTATAATATTAGCTGGTAATAAAGTGGATCTTTCAAATGCAAGAGATAATTATGATAGGTTAAAAGAGGATTATGATATCATACCGATTTGTGCTGAAGGTGAATTAGCTCTCAGGAAAGCGGATAGAGATGGATTGATAGAGTACATTCCTGGCCAGGATCATTTCGAGATTGAGAATGAGATGAAGAAAGATAAGAAAGAAGCTTTGAAGTTCATGAAGGAAGAGATACTGGACAGATATGGTTCAACAGGTGTCCAAGATGCTTTGAACAGAGGGGTATTCGATGAACTGAATTACATTGCTGTTTACCCTGTGGAATCTAAATCAAAATATACTAATGGAGAGGGAGATGTTTTACCTGATGCTTATTTACTGGAAAAGGGATCTAAAGCAATTGATCTGGCTTATGCGATCCATTCTGATATTGGTGATTCTTTCAAAGGAGCTATTGACGCTAGATCAGGGGAGAAGCTTGGTAAGGATTCGGAGTTGAGCCATGGTGACGTTGTTGAAATACTGACTTAGATTGTCTAGTCTTTTTCTGTTCTTTTTTCCAGTTCTTTTTTCGCTTCTTTCGCTGCTTTTTTAAGTTCTTTTTCGAATGGCATTTCTTCTTCTCCTATTGGTATTCCTAGTTCTTCCGCTGCTTTTTCTTCTTCTTTTACCGCTGTTTCGAACATGCCTAGTTCTTCTCTTTTTCTCTTTAAGCGGGTTAGTGTGTAGAAATAAGCGTTTATTATCGTATCTAGACCCATTCTTCTTTTTTCTCCGCCACGTGAGATTTCTCCTACGTAGAGTTTTACTAGCTTGTAGGCTATTTCTTCTTCCGATATTGGTTCTTCCGTCATTTTATCATTGGGTTATGTTGTTGATCGTGATTTTTCCTTTTTCTTTGAACTCTTTTAAAGATTCTTCGGCTTTTTCATTTTTCAGTGCTTTTTCTCTGGTATTGGAGTTTTTGTTTATTTTTCTTCGTTTCTTTATCTTGGCTTTCACTTGATCTATTTCTTCTTCAAGGTTGTCGAGTTTTTGGTACAGGCTTATCATTTCTTGGTGGTTTTTCTCGCTTTTTTCAGCGTGTTTGGTAACTACTTTGTGGTATATGTTTGCTTCGGTCTCCAGGTTCTTTATTTGTTCTCTTAGTTCCCTGGCTTTTTTCTTTTTTTGTTTTAGTTTCTGTGCTTTTTCTTTTTTCTTTTCGAATTCTTCCAATTTTTCAACTAGTTCTTTTTCCTTATCTGGAGATGTTGGCTCGGTTTGGTACTTCCAGTAGATTTTGTTGTATTGATCCTTGTAGTATGAAGGTGATTTATTAGTGTCTATATCCTGTGATAATTCCTCTATCTCTTGTTGTATTTCCTCGAGCTGTTCTTTTTTCTTTCTTTTTTCCTTGTTCTTCTTGTTTCTTTTTTCTTTGTATTCGGAGACCTTTTCATTTTCATGGTTTCTTTTTTCTTTTTTCTTTTGGGCTTTTTCTCTGAGTTTCTCAGCTCTCTCTATCTTATTTTGCTTTTCTTGTTCTAGTTTTTCCAGTGTCTTCATGTTATCTTGCCTTTTTTATCCTTCTAGCCATTCTTGCCCTACTTCTTCGAGTTTTTCCTCGTGAGAGGCTTTGTACATGTCTTTTCCGAACTTCGCCAGTATCAATGCACCAAATACGAGCACAGCATGGAAACCCAGGCTTATCATTGCTTTTTGAAGATTTTCTTCCAATAGGGTTCTTGATGCGTTGAATGTTATTACCGGGTATGTTATTAGTGATATTGCTATTAATATTATTAGGATTGAGAAGACTTTTTTAATGTTTTCCCTCGGACCTATTTCCCCCATTTTTCCAAGTACTTTTTTAAGTTCTTGCTTCATGTTTGCTCTGAAGGAGAAGAATTGGCTTTGTAGTTCATCGATTCTTCCTTCTAATTTCTTTGTTTTCTTGTCAATGTATTCTTTTTGTTCTGCAGCTTTAAGGTCTCTTTTAGTGTTCACATCTTTCTTGAATTTCTTCATTTTTTTATCTATCTCATCCATCATGTGTTGAGTGTTTTCTTCAAATAGTTTTTCCACTTCTCGTTCTAGTCTTGTTCCTATTTCTTCTTCGAAGTCTTCTTGTACTTTTTCATAGGCTTCTTTTGCTTCTTCTTCGGTTAGACCTGTTTCTTGGAGCGTGAGAATTATCTCATCTTTTGATTTGTCCTTGGAGATCATTTCGAAGATTATGTCTCGAAGTTCCTTTTCCTTTCTCTTTTCTCCTGTGTCACTCTCGTTAGAATTAGCCATGTGTATATTAGTTTTTCACTGCTTTTTAACCTTTTTTCCAAATCTCGTTATTTAGTTCCGAAGTTAACTGAAGTTAACCCAAAGGTGTTGGGAAATTTCCTTATTGATTGGATTCTAAGAAATAGATAGATTTAAAATAATCGAGGTGATTTGTCTGGATGAAGTAGCGCAGATATCGGCTGAGTTGCTCGTTATCATGGCCGCAGTAATTGGTTTTGCATTTCTATTGATTCAAAATGTATCTTCTACATCTGAGGAGGCTGCAGAGAAACTTGATGAAGCTTCTGAAGATCTTCTGGATGAAATAGGCAATATAACATCTGGTTGAAGGTGATTAATTTGGATAAAAGCAATGGTAAAGATAAAAGAGATAGAGCGCAGATTTCAGCTGAATTGATAGTTGTGCTGGCTGCTGTTCTAGCCGTTTCAGTGATTCTAGTGAGTGGTTTGGATTCATTCGCGGAGGAAGCTGAAGAAGTTCTTCGTAAAGAGATCGATAGGTTGTTTGATTACCAGATTGAGATAGCTAAGTGGAAATGAATTAGTGGTGATTCGATTGAATAGAGGTCAATTGTCGCTTGAGTATTTAATTTTATTCTCCCTTGGCCTTAGCTTACTCTTAGTTTTCCTACCTTTTCTCTCGCGTGCGAGAGACCTTTCAAGAACCTCTATTAAAAGATCTGAATTAGATGCCTTGATCAGAGACCTTTCAACAAGTTGTGAAGAAATATTGGTAACGGGTGGATCTATTGAAATAGATATTGACCAAGAAATGGAGATAGAAGAGCTTCAGGATGAAGTAAAGGTAGAAATAGATAATTTAAGCTCCTCGGGAGAATGGCATGAAAGCTGTATTCTTTCAAGGGATGAGGAAAAGGTAACAATCAGTAGAGAATTCGAAAATCAACCGTGAACACAATGCACCGAGATATAATACTTTTATTTATAGAGTAATTAAAATTAAAACATGGGGAAAAAATCCGAAGAGATCAAGAAGAGAATTGAAGAAGCGGAGAGAAGGAAAAAAGTTCACAAGATGAGGCAGAGAGAGTCATCGGACGCTCAGAAAGGAAGAAGGAAAAAAGTTGAAAAGAAAGAGTTTCAGAAAATGTATGATAAATACCAAAAAAATGAGATCGAGCCACAGAGGTTTAGAAGAGTATTCAAGAAGATGAGATTGAACACTGATGAAGCTATTCTAGAGATAGCTAAGTACCATGCTGAAAAGAAAGATAAAAAAAGTTTAGCCAAATTTGCCCGGTATGCTTCAAAGAACTCCAAGAAACTGTTCGGAAAGGACGAATCAGCTAGTAGGATAAAAGAAGGAGCAAGGGAAAATCTTTCCGAAGAAGAACTGGATAAAATAAGAGCATTTAAACAAAAGAAAGAGTCTAAACCATGGTATAGTTAAATGTTATCCTTCTCATCTCTTTATCTATTTTTCTAGAGAACTCTATTTTTCCTTTCTCTTCATAAGATATATGAGGATTTATTTTCTCAATTTTCTTAAAGCAATTTGGATTAGGTTCTTTCTTTGCTATGCATACTTCCACTATATCTTGTGCCTGAGTGTACGCCATCTCCTTTGATAGGTCCGGATAACTAGCATGTGTGATTGAGTTAAGAGATATTAATAGTATTAGTAAACATATAGTGGATTCTAGTGATAGTATGAATCCTTTTTGATTGTTTCTTATTTTATTCTGTTTCTTGTGTTGCTTTGAGTTTGATAGCATGTTTTTCTTCTCCTATTAGAGCTATTCTTTTGATTTGAACTGTCTTTGAGTTTTTACTTATATCTTTTTTGTCCAGTACTGTTTCTCCGTCTATTTTTTGTATTTTTATCCGTATTTCTCTGTGTTCTAATCCTAGGGACTGCTTTATTTCTTCCGGTGACTTTTCTTTTAGTGCTTGGATTTTCTCCGGATCCAGTTGATGGTTTTGTGCTGTGTTTTCTCGGTATTTTG
>PWFL01000019.1 GCA_003553825.1 Candidatus Iainarchaeum sp. | reverse complement strand
TGAGTTATCTAGCACTTCGTCGACCATAGAATCCATTCCTTTTTTGTTTTATTTCTATTAATTATTTGTGTTTCTATCTATAAAATCCTTCACTAACGTACTTAAGTTAAGATGAGGTAATCATAGATATGTGGAGAAGCGAAGAAGTTTGGTTCTTTCAACCCAGAGAACCTGTGTTCGACTCGAACACCATTATAATAGATGATGAAGAACTAGTTATTATTGATCCAGGTACTGAGAGCCGTGAGTACTTCAATGAAATTCTTGGAGAGACGGGTAATTCTTTCAATGATGTTGATATTGTTTTTTACACTCATGGTCACTACGATCACTTCGAAGGAACTAGTCTATTTTCAGAGACTGATAAATTTGCTTTCGCTCCTGATGGTAAGAGAATAGGAAATAAAATAGGGTTTAAAGTGAACGAGATAGAAGAAGAGAGGACTATGAGCTTTGGAGATTTATCATTCAGGGTGCTCCATACCCCTGGCCATTCCAAGGGATCCTGTAGTTTATACTTACCAGGTAAATTAATTATCTGCGGTGACTTGGTGTTTGCTAATGGTTCATTTGGTAGAGTTGATCTTGAAGGTGGTTCCAAAGAAGAAATTAAGAAGAGCTTGGAAAAAATCGATCAACTGGATTTTGGCCATCTTCTACCTGGTCATCGGGATATAGGTGGTAAGAAATCTGTTAAAAAGTCTTTAGAGAACCTTAAAGAACTTTAAATTTATTTTACGTCGATAGTCCCACCCAATATTTAAAAACTAGTCTTTCTTGAAGTTGATACTGAGGGCAAAGTTAGACTAGGAGGTATCCCAATGCCGGAAGTTATTCTCGTAGATGAAGATGATAATAGGATAGGTACGGCCGAGAAACTGGAAGCTCATAAGAATGGTGGAAAACTCCACAGATGCTTTTCAATATTCGTGTTCAATGACGAAGGAGAATTGCTAATTCAAAAAAGAGCGGATAATAAGTATCACTGTCCAGCAATGTGGGCTAATACCTGCTGCAGCCATCAAAAACCAGGTGAAGATACTTTAGATGCTGCACATAGAAGGCTACAGGAAGAAATGGGTTTTGACTGTCCTCTCGAGGAGATATTCGTTTTTCAGTACAAGGCGGATTTCGATAATGGGTTAACAGAAAAAGAAATGGATCACGCTATTCTAGGGAAGTACAATGGTGATCCGGATCCAAATCCGGAGGAAGTGGGGGATTGGAAGTGGATTGACCCTGGTGAATTATTAATGGATATGGAGAAAAACCCGGAGAGATACACTAAATGGTTTAAAATTTCTATAGAGGAAGTATTGGATGAATTGTAGTTTATTTTCTTCTTGTTTCTCTCAAGCGGTTCTTATAGCTAAATAAACTCAATTAAACTAAACAGGTTCACAAAAACTATTTAAATATTTAGATTAACTTTTAATATACGCGAATTCTCTGTCCTTTGGGTGAGCCTTCCTCCCCCTGAAACACGGGGGAGGCAAATTCTCCTTTCTTTGAATAAGATTTTGAATTACTATTCTTTTGGAGTTTTTTCTTTTTATTTTATACTTCTCTTGTTATTATGTAGTCAGCTATTCCTAGTAGAAAGTCCTTTATTTCTGGTTCTATTATTCCAGTTGATTCTACTGTTTCTTTAGCTGTTTCTATTAATTCATTTATTTTCTTTTGCGAGTAGTCATAGGATCCTGTTTCTTTAACTATTTCTCTCACTTCTTTTACTTCTTCAGTTGTGATTTCTTTGTTTCCTAGTGCTTTTTTTATCTTTTCTTTTTGGGATTTATCCCCGTTTTCGAGCGCTTTTAGTATTAGCATGGTTTTCTTTCCTTCTTTTAGGTCTGAGTCCACGGGTTTTCCAAGCTTTTCTCTGTTTCCGTAGAGTCCTAAGATATCATCGTATAATTGGAACGCTTTTCCTGCGTTCATTCCGTACTTCTTAAGTATTTCTTTTTGTTCTTCAGTCCCTTCTCCGAGTATTGCTCCTAGTTCTAGTGGTCCTGCTATGGTGTAGTGAGCAGTTTTGTAAGTGTGGATAGTGAGAAGATCATTAACCGACATTTCTCCTACTGGTTTGTTGTTGGAGAGCCTGTCCAGTATTTGACCGAATCCTGTGTGCCGGTGTATGTATTCTAGTTTCCTTAAAGCTTTTAGTCTTTTTTCATGGTCAAATCCTGATTTAGCTAGTTGGTCCACTGCGTAGGAATTGGCCAGATCTCCTGCTATTATCCCCATGTCCATTCCGAATTTTTCTTTTCTCCCTATGTAGTCTTTTTCCTCGAAGTGTTCTTCGTACATTATATGTAGGGCTGGGCCTCCTCTTCTTTCTTCATCTTCATCCATTATGTCATCGTGGATTAGTAGATAGGTTTGGAGTGCTTCGATTGATGTTGAGGCCGGAAATATTTTCTCATCTTCTTTTCCTCCCACTCCTTTGTATCCTGCTATTATGCATGCGGGTCTAATTCTTTTCCCACTTCTTAGAGTATAGTCTTTTAAGTATTCGACTGCTCTAGCTCCTTCAGGGTGAATTTTTTCAGCTCTTTCTATATGGTCATTAAATTCTTTTTCTATGATATCGTTTACTCTATCTCTCCATTCTTTTAATTGGTTTACAGCTTTATTCATTCTTTCTTCATCCACATCGATTTTTGTTTCCATTTAGAATCCTCCAGCGAAGTTTTTGATAGGTTTGTGAATTAAATTTTGGTTGACCTTTATATTATATCTTTTTCCCATGTTTATAAAAGCTCTTAACGTCAATCGTCGGGGCGGAGATAAGAAACTGTTTTTCACCCTTGCTTTAGTTCAAACTAGTGGCGTAAGAACACTAGTTTTAACTTTTTTAGGTTTCAAAATCTTTTTAATTGATATTGAATGCAATAGAGATGATTGTACGGATTAATATACACATCTAATTTAGGAGGTGTTTTAATGTATGAGATTGCAGTTCAGATGCAGAAGCTCGGATTGACTAAATATAAATCTAAAGCTCTTGGATATATAATTGAAAACCCAGAGTGCACGGCTAGAGAGATTTCAGAGAATGCGGATATACCTTACACCAAGGTTTATTCCGTGCTTGATTCTTTGGAGGAGATGAATTTCCTTAATTCTGGTCTTGGGAGGCCAAAAAGATACGTAGCCTCTGACCCTGAATATATTGTTGGTTTCTTGACTCGTAGGGAGAAAGATAGGTACCAAGAAATTAAAAAGAGTGGTGAAAAAGCTTTGGATATTATGAAGTCTGAAAGTAATTAGGATTTTGGGTGGACATTCCCCCCTTGAGTAAGAAAATATTTATTAACTTCGGATAGTTAATAATTATTCGGGTCCTGAAATGGCTGAAGGTGAAATGTCCGAAAAACAAACAACTAGGATATTCGAAAAGATTGGTTTGACCGAGTACCAGTCATTGATTATCTCTACATTGTTAAAAGAGTCCGGTATAACTGCTCAAGAGATTTCTTCAAAGGCTGATATTCCTTATACTAAAATTTACTCTGTTTTGAAGACTCTTGAGGATAAAGCCTACATCAGAAGCAATATGGAAAGACCCAAGAAGTATTTTGCTCTGGAGCCGGATGAACTTAAGGATAGGTTGTTGGAGAGAAAGGAAAGAGAGCTTCAGTCCTTGAAAGAAGAGCTGGATTCTCATATTGATAGTCTTAAGACCACTTATTCTGGAGATCACTTAGAAGAGATCCCTGTTTGGTTTCTTTCTTCAAGAGAATCTTTGGTTTCCGAAGTGATTTCAATTTGTCAGGATGTTGAAGAAGAAGTTATTTATGTGGTTATGACGGTTTGGAAAAGAATGGGTTCTTCGAAAAAAGTCCTGAAGGCTATTGAGGATATGAATAATAGAGATGTTGATATGAAGATGGTTGTGCCTTCTTCCGTGGATGATGATGCTCCGGAGTTGAAAAACCTTTCTTCTAGAGGGTTTTCCCTTAGGAAGGTTGATCCAGGAATGATTTCTTATAGTTTGGTGATAGCTGATGGGCGTAGGTGTGGTTTGACTATTAAGAGAGCTTCTTCAACTAAATCCGAGAAAGGACTTCGCATTAACAATGAATCTATAGCTAATACTCTTTACAGGTATTTTGAAGATCTCTGGGGTAAGGGAGAGCCATTGGAGTTTTCTTAGCACAGTGCGTTCTTGCATTCTTTGCAGTTCTTATCGCAGTCCTTCTTTCTTCCACCTAGACTTCTTTTTTTACTTTTTGAGTCTGATTCTTTTGATTTTTTATTCAATTTTACACCTCTTTTTGTATCTAGGAGTTAAGAAGAACTTCTTTTATATTCCTTATCTTCGTTGAATGTCGATTTAGAACTGCATTGGTTCTAGTGGTCCTTGAAGTCTCTTAATTTTTTCTTTTTAGTCTTTTAACTATGAATTCCTGTTCAAGAGTTGTCAGATATGGTCCGAGTCTAGGACCTTGTTCTTGTCCTAGAATTAGTCTGTAGCCTGTTTTGAATACTTTTCCTAGATCTAGATCTCTTTCTTTAGCTGTTTCGTAGATGAATTGCTGTAGTTCTTGCCCGTTCAATCCTTTTTCTATTTTTTCAGCTGTTTCCTCGTATAGTTCAGCTATTTCTTCATCGATATCTATCTCAGGTGGTTCTTCCTGCACTTCGTATATGTATTTATCTGGAGCGTGTTCTTCTATCCAGTTTCCAGCTAGTTCTATTCTTTTCAGAGCTCTTTCTATATCCTTTTCATTCGGATTCTCTAGATGTCCTGTTCTTTTAAGTATCTTCTTTCTTTTTTCTTCATCTTCAGCTACCTGTGCAATGGTGGAGCAGAATCCGTACGGAATCCTCTGTGGTTTCTCTTCTGGTATTTTATCCATTGATAATTCGTATTGACGTGCTTCATTTTCATCTCCATCTTCAAAGTAAGCTTTTTCTGCTCTGTCAAATCTTTTATGTATGTTTATTACTTCTTCGTCGAATGGTATGTGGAATGCTTTATTTATTTTTCCGGTGTACATGAATTTTGCTACTGGTGGTTCGTATACTTCTAGTAATTCTTCTACCTTTATCACGTTTCCTTCTGAGGAACTCATCTTTCCTTTTTGGCCTTTTCTTGAAACGAATTCGTACATTGGCTGGATTGGTGGCTCTTGATTGAATATCTCTTTGCTTATTGGTACTGCTGTGTCAACGCTTCCTCCTGAGGCTTGGTGCTCTTTTCCGGATGATTCGAAATCCACGTCGTAGTGGGTCCATCTCATTGGCCAATCTACTCTCCAAGGTAGTTTTGCATTGCCTGGATTGTTTTTGAAGTTTAGAATTGATTCTTCACCGCATTCGCATTCGTATTTGAGCTTGTATCCACTTATGTATTCGGCAGTGGTTGTGTCTTTACCGCATTCTTCGCAGTATACTCTTATTGGTATCCATTCTTCTCCGTGTGGTTCTTCTCTGTATTGGTTGAGTATCTCTCTTATTCTATCTTGGCTTTGAAGCGCTTTCTTGATTAATTCTGTGAATGTGCCTTTTTTGTATTCTTCTGAGGCTGATTTGAAGGTTATTTCCTTTAGATTGAATCTTTTGATATCTTCTTTAACTTTACTCTTGAAGGGTGAGGCGTAGGATTCGTGGCAATCCCATGGATCCGGAGTTTCCGTGACGGGTAGACCTATGTATTGTTCCCATGATTGGTCTATTCCCTTTGGGACTTTTCTGAATCTGTCGTAGTCATCCCAGAAGTACAGGTAGGTTGCTTTTTCTCCTTTCTGTTTGAGTGATTTGTAAACTAGATTCTGTGTAAGTATCTCTCTGAAGTTGCCCGCGTGTACTATACCTGATGGTGTTATACCTGTTTCTATTGTGTACTTTTCTTTGTTTGGTTTTTTCTCGATTATTCTTTCGGCGTATTTGTCCGCCCAGTGTTGTGTTTCAGTCATTTTTCTCATGTTTTTATTTCTGTTGATTCTTTGTTTTGAGGATTTCGTTATTCCTCTATTTTACTTATTCACTGTCTTTTTCTTAAGTTTCGCGATTCACCTTCTTCCCTTAGTGTTTAAATTAAATGGTTTTATTATTAATAAGAGGTTGTTGAGGTGAACTTGGTTCATGAAGTTTAGGAGAATCATTTACGCTTTTTTAGGATTATTTTTATTTGTCCTCGGCATTGTCTTGCTCAAAGATAGTGTTGAGTTTCTTCTACCTTTTTTTAAGACTTACATCCCTTATGTGGATTCTCCAGTAGGTTCTTTAGGTTTTGGCTGGATTTTATCCTATATTATGCTTTCTGGTGCTCCTCCTGCTATTTTATCCCTTAGTCTTCTTCATATGGGTGTTTTAACTCGTTTTTCCTCTTATATGATGGTTATGGGCACTAGATTGGGTGCTGTTTTTATCTTGATAGTGATTGGGTTGGTTGAGTATGTTAGAGGGAGGAGTGAGAGCTTGGTTGATTCCACTTCTCTTGCTTTTCTGAGCTTTATAATTACTTACACTGTTTTTATACCTGCTTTATTCCTTGGATGGCTACTTTTAGGTCCTTTGGGGAATTTGACTATTTATTCTCCCGGTGCCGTGATCTTTGGAATTGATAGTTTCTTCAGGTTCTTTACCTCTAGGATTCTTGGATTAGTGGGTGCTGTGCCCAGTTTCTTTGTTTCCTTTTTCTTTCTTATCTTTGGTTTGAATGTTTTTAACAAAGCTTTCAAGGATATTGAACCCTATCAGTTCAAATCTAGCTTTATTTCTTTTGCTATGAGGAGAAAGTGGTTTTCCTTTTCTCTTGGTATTGCTGTCACTTTGGTTGCTGCCTCCGTTTCTATTTCTATTGGTATACTGGTTCCTCTTTATAACATGGGTTATCTAGAAAGGAGTAACTTGATTCCTTACATCATGGGAGCTAGTGTAGCTACCTTTATCAGTCATTTTGTTGCCGCAATGTTACTGGAGAGTTCTGTAGCGTTTAATGTTGTTCTAGCCGCAGCTATAAGTAGTATATTGATTACTTTGATTTTCCTTTACTTCTATGATTGGTATTCTGAGATTGTAAAAAGAACTATCAACTTTATTCTCTTAAGAATTAGGGTTTTAGTGCTTTTTGTGGTTTTACTTTTAATTTTACCTATCTCTATGGTTCTGATTAGTATCTTTTTTGGTTATTGAGCTTGTTTTTCCCTTAATATTCCAGCTATTCTTTTGCCTTCTCCTTTTGGAACCATTATCTCGTCCGATGAGCCTGTTTCCATCTCTATCTTGAATAGATCGTAGTCTTTTTTGGGTTCTATATATACTCTTGATATTGTAGGGTAAGTGAAATCTTCATAGGCTTCTGTTTCTTTGATTAGTTTTTCTCGTCCTTTTTTCCAAAATATAGTTCTTCTATTGGTTAGGACTAAATGGTGTGTCCCATTTATTCTTTTTGATTTTATTCCTGTGATTAATTTTATTTCTTCATTTGGTCCTAGGTCTTTCTCTATCTTTTCGAGATCTTCGTTGTTTACCTCTCCTATTTTTTCCATAAGTCTCATTTTTATTTATTGAGGGGGTGTTTTTATTTCTTTCTGCAGAGGTGTTTTGATGGAACGGGCCGGACGGGGTTTGAACCCGCGGCTACCAGGTGTCTCCGAACCTTCTTGAAGTTTTTTACCCTATTTTTCTAAAGTTTCTTTTCGTGAACATTTTGCATGTTCTTGGAAAAGGTTCTTAAGAGCCTGGTGCTCTCCCAGACTGAGCTACCGGCCCATCATTCGCTCTTGATCTTTTTCTTATTGTTCATGTAGGATTGTATTGTTTCAGGTATTTTTATTTCTCCTTCTTTAGTTTGATGGTTTTCCATTAGGGCCAGCATTGTTCTGCTGGTTGCTATTGCTGTGCTGTTGAGTGTGTATACGTATTCTCTTTCTCCGTATTTCTCTTTTTCGTATTTTATGTTGAGCCTTCTTGCTTGGTAGTCCTTGCTTGTGCTGTTGCTTATTGCTTCTCTGTATTCTCCGTCCACCATTAGTAGTTCTGTGTCGTAGGTCTTTGCCTGTGTTTTTGGTGTGTCTCCGCTGCAGTTTATAACTACTCTGTAGGGTATTTCCAGTTTTCTGTGCAGTTCTTCAGCGTTTTCCTGCATTTCATTGAAGTACTTTTCTTCGTTTTCCGGTTTGCATATAATTAATTGCTCCACTTTGTTGAACTGATGCATCCTGTAGAGTCCTTTTCTGTATTTTCCGTGTGTCCCTGCTTCTTTTCTGAAGCATGGGCTTATCCCCACGTATTTTTTTGGCAGTTCTTCTTTTTGGAACACATCGTCTTTGTGCATCGCTACTATTGGGTGTTCCGAGGTCCCTATTAGGTATTTATCTGTGTCCTTTACTCCGTACATGTCTTCTTTGAATTTATCTACATTAGTTGCTTTTTTGTAAGCTTCTTCTCTGAGCATGAATGGTGGTTCTATTAATTCGTATCCTTTTTCAGTTAGTTGGTCTATTGCGTATTTTTGTAGGGCGTAGTCCAGCATTGCTAGGTCTTTTTTCAGGTAGTAGAATCCTTCTCCTGTCACTTCACTTGCTTTTTCATCTATTATGTCCAACTCTTTAGCTAGTTCTAGATGTGTTTTTGTTTCGAATTCAAATTCAGTTGGTTCTCCCCATTTTTTTCTCTCTTTGTTATCTTGTTCCGTTTTTCCTTCGGGTACTTCAGGGTCCAGGAGGTTTGGCAGGTTCATCCATAGTTCTTTTCTCTTTTCCTCTGTTTCCTTGATTTCTTCTTCTTTTGTCTCAAGTTGTTCCTTCATCTCTTTCATTTGCTGTATTTCTTGTTCTGTTTCTTTTCCTTTCTTCTTTTTCTTAGCTATTTTCTTGTTTATTTTGTTTTTCTCGTGTCTCAGATTATCTACTTCTTTTTTCTGTTTTCTCCATTCTTCGTCTAGTTTTCTTAGTTTTTTGAGGGGGAATTCCTCTTTTCTCTTTTCCAGTGTCTCTTTTATTTTATTTGGGTTGTTTCGAATGGTTTCTATTGGTATCATTTTTGTTTCTCCTGTTTTTTCGGCTTCTTTATGCGCCGACCGGGATTTGAACCCGGGTTGCGAGAATGGCAATCTCGTGTCTTACCACTGGACCATCGGCGCTCTTGAATTTTTTATTGGTTCTTTGTTGTTTTATTCATAGTTAGGGGTGTAGGATCTTCTAGATTTTTTAGTGTATGGGGGTGATGGGTCCGGGCGGATTTGAACCACCGATCTATACCTTGTAAGGGTATCGTCATAGCCACTAGACTACGGACCCTTTTCTGTTGGATTGGTCTGTGTAGTTATTGGTGTATTGTTCTTTTTGTAATATTCTCTTCTATAGGGTTTTTATAGTGGAAATGTTTTTAACCTTATTGGTAATAGAATTTCGAGTGATGACTGATTAGTGGTGTTATTCGTGAGGGAAAAAATATTGATTCGGCTTGGTTCTCGAGAGCTTCATTTAGTTAAGTTAATTGGTGCTCTTATTTTAGTTGGTTCCGGCCTGATGCTCTTGAACAGTGTTTATAACTTGGTTTCGGTTTCTTCAATTATTCTGGGACCGGCAGGTGAATCCGTTGCTCTTGAGTTCGGTGGGTTATCCATGGAGAGCGAGGTAGGTGGTCTTGATATTAATTTCAAGGCTGGATTGGTTTTAAGGCCTTTAGCTGGTATCATGTTCTGGTCCGCTCTATTCGTGTTCGGGACCGTTATCTACAGGACCGGTGGAATAACTATTCCTGTTACTGGTAAGATAAGAAAATCAAAGGATGGAGAGATTAGTAAAGGGGAAGAAGATGAAGAGGGGGAAGAGGATAAGGAAAAGAAACCTGATTCAAAGGACGATGGTTTTGTGTGTTCTGAGTGTGGTAGGTCCTTTGGTTCGAGGAGAGCTCTTCGTATTCATCAGACAAAGAGCCATTGATTTTATTCTTGTTTTTCAGTCCGGGTAGGTTAGGATGTTGATTCCTCTTTCGTTTTGCACTTCGCCTTTTTTCCTTCCAGCTAGGTATTCTATCTTGTTCTTTTTAGCTGTATCTATAAGTTGCTGTGTTATTATTCCATCAAATACTACTGCTTTTATGTCTTCGTGTTTTTCTATTTCATCTTTAAGGTCTTTTACATCGACTTTTGCCATTATTTGGTCTTCATAGTCTAGTAGTGTTCCTTTCATTGTTCCTTTTAGGTTGTTCATTACTTCTCCGAATGACTTGCCTTTCCTGTTTCTGTTGTTTCTGTTTCTGGATTTGTTGTTCTGGTTTTTTGTTTCTTTTAGCCATTGGTCCACTGGTTTCTTTTTTCTCAGTTTTTGCAGTATTTCTTTTTGTGTTAGTTCTTCCACTTCTTTTCCCGCTGGGGCTTTTGCTATGTAGTCGGGTTCTCCTTCTTCGTTGAATTGTTTTGCTACTAGTTTTCCTCCTCTGTCTCCGTCTATGAATAGAGTTGTTTTCTTTTGTTTTGAGAGTTTTTTAACTGTTTCCGGTATGTTTTTTCCGTGTAGGCATATCGCGTTTTTTATGTTGGCTCTTAGTAGGTTTGCCACGTCCGCTCTTCCTTCTACTACTATTATTTCTTTTGCTTCGTCTATTTTTGGCCCTGCTGCTAGTTTGTCTTCTCCGTATTTCTGCATTTCATCGCTTCTTACTCCTTCTCTTATTTTTTTGCTTATTTCTTTTGATTCTGGGCGGCTTTTTCCCATCATTTTGCTTCTTAGTTCTTGTGCTCTTTCTAGTACTTTTTCTCTTTTGTTTTCTCTTGTGTCTTTGATTTCTCTTATTGTTATATCTGATTCTGATGGTCCTACTCTTTCTATTTGTTCTAATGCTGCTGCTATTGCTGATGTTTTATCTGCGTCCAGGCTCGATGGTATTCGTATTTCTCCTACTGATTTTCCTAGCTTGTTCTCTATCTCTACCTCTATTCTTCCTATCCTTCCGCTTTTTTGAAGCTCTCTTAGATCCAATTCATCTCCTAGTAGTCCTTCTGTTTGTCCGAATATTGCTCCTACTACGTCTGGTCTTTCTACAAGTCCTTCTACCTCTATATCTGCGATTATTAAGTATTTGACTGTGTCTATGTATGTTTTAGCCATTTTTTACACCTCTGTGTTTATTTTTTGTTTTTCAGTTCTTTGTATTTGGTTGGGATTTCTTCTATTTCGGATATCCCGTGTAGTCTTCCGAGTTGTTTTTTGTAATTCAGGTCTGTTTTGATGCCTTCTGCCTTGTATAGTCTGATTAATTGACTTGATTTTGATTTTCCTTCTCTGTCAAAGTCTGTGAGCAGTATTACTTCTTCTTTTTCTTCTTTTCTGGTTATTTCTCTGAGTGGCTTTGTGTTTATTGTTTCCACTTGTTTTATTCCTAGTTTGTTGAGTGCTTCTTTGTCTTTTTTACCTTCCACTACCTTCTTCCTTTTGTCTTTTTTCAGATTGGTTATGATTTCTTCCAGTTCTTGGTATTTCACTGTTTCACTCGGTTTCTTTTTTGGATATACGTTGCTCTACTCCTCACTGGCTTCAATCAAAAATAGCTGTCGTGGTTTTCCATGTCCCTTTGGGCTTTCACTGAATGATGCTGGTTTGGATTAATCTCTTCTTTGGTTTGATGTTTTTATTGTTTTTTCCTCTGTTGAGGATGTGGATTAATGTGTTGGGTGATGTGTGAATTTTTGATTGAGTTGACCAGTGAGG
>PWFL01000015.1 GCA_003553825.1 Candidatus Iainarchaeum sp. | reverse complement strand
GGCTACACACCGAGTTTCTAACTGTAAACGGGGAAAAGATGAGCAAATCAAAGGGAAATTTCTACACTGTCAAAGAACTACTGGACAAGTACGGTGGAGAAACACTCAGAATGTTCTACGCTAGGTCACACTACAGAAAACAGGTTGATTACAACGAGAATTCAATAAAAGACGCCGAGGAAAAACTGGAAAAACTGTACAATACTCTATACTCAGTGAAAACCTCTGAAGGAGGGGAAAATACCGATTTAAAACCTGAGATAAAGAAAGTGAAAGAGGACTTTGAAAAAGCAATGGACGATGATCTAAACCCTCCCGAAGCCGTTAATGTGCTTCTCAGGTTCAGTAAACAGATAAATAAATCACTTGACAATAAGAAGGAAATACTTGAAGAAGCTGTATACACATTGAAAGAACTTGGAAAAATCCTTGGATTACAGCTCGATCTTTCAAAGAAACAAGAAGCGGGAGAAAGATCCGAGGAAGTTATAGATCTGATTGTTGAGATCAGGGACAAGCTCCGGGAAAAGGAAGAGTACGAATTAACTGATGAAATAAGATCAAGATTAAGTGAAATTGGTATAGAGCTGCAGGATACTGATGAAGGAACCAAATGGAAGAAGATCTGAATAGAGTAGTAACGGAGTTTTTTAAATGAGAACTGGAGAAGTAGTAGAAACTTTTGAAAAAGAAGGCGAAAAATTTACTGTGAGATACCCAAAAATGAGAGATTGGAAAGGTTTTCTTAGACACCTAAATTCACTTGTGGAAGATGAAGAGGTCATAGGTTTCCAGAAAAAGAGAACGGAAGAAGAAGGAATCGAATGGATGGCTGAAAAACTATCAGCTATAGAAAAAGAAGAACTTATACTGCTTGCTGTTGAACACAAGGGGAAAGTAAAGGGAAGAGCGGACGTTTCAAAAGGGATTGGAGCAAAAAGGCACTTGGTTAGACGTACTATAACTCTTGATAAAGAGATTAGAAGAAAAGGAGTAGGAACCAAACTTGTTAATATTTTGAATCGAGAAATCAAAAAGAACTTTAAAGACGCAGAGATTATATCAGCCTCTACCCTTGAAGATAATAAATCAGCAAGAGCCTTGATGAAAGAAAAAACCGATTTAAAATTTGCAGGAAGAATAAAGAACGTTTATAAAACTCTCTACGGGGATATAAATGATGAAATATCCTATGGAAAGAAAATAGATTAAGGTGAATTCAATGAAGGCTGGAGAAAAGATAGAAAAATTTGAAAATGAAGATGAAAAGTTTATAGTTAGATACCCTGAAATGAATGACTGGAAAGATCTCTTGGAACTTAACAATTCACTAGTCGAAGAAGAAAACAGATTACCTATAAAGAAAAGAAGCGAAGAAGCAGAAGTAGATTTTCTTTCCAATAAACTCGAAGAAATAGAGAAGGGGAAAGAGATATACCTAGTTCTGGAAAAGAGAGGAAAAGTTAAGGGAGGCGCTAATTTATCCCCAAGAGGATTGGAAAGCGCATCAAGAGCGGCTGATGTAGAAATACGTATTAAAAAGGATATTAGAGATAAAGAATTAGGATTAAAGTTTTTAAAATGTCTTGAAAAGGAATCTAAAGAAAATTTAAATGAAATAAAGGTTCTAATTGCTCAGCTTCCTGAATCAAATGATTTTTCCAGGTCTCTATTTGAAGATTTTGGATTTGAATTAGAATTAATCGCTGAAGATTCTTTTAAGTTCGAAGATGGAAGTTATCAGGATAATATTATTTACTCCAAGCAGTTGGACTTAGAGTAATTTAATAGAATTATCATTTCTTTCCTTAATTCATTACATTGAACTGTATCTTTATATGTTTTCCTTTTATCTCTATCTCTTTTTCTGCTCTATATCTTTCTTCTGGTTTTTCCGTGGTTATATCTATTTTCTTTGCCCCTGTTCTTCCTTTTATATCTTCTTTATGTTCATTAAGCTTGTTACTTGTTTCTTTGTCGGTTGTTATAACTAGATCTATGTCTTGTTCTTTCTGCAGTTCTTCTTCTTTTCTAAGTTGCTGGGTGTGTCTCATTACTTCTCTTGCTGTTCCTTCTGTTTCAAGTTCTTCTGTCATTTCTTTGTCTATGTAGGCTTCTCCTTTGCTGAACTCTCTTACCTCTAGATTCTCAGGCATTTTTCTTTCTATGTTTATGTGTTTTTTCTTGAGATTGGCTTCTTTTTCCCCTATGTCCAGTTTAGCTATTCCTTCTTTCTCTATTTCTTCTCTTATTTTATCTAGTTTTCCCTTTGCTTTTTCCATTACTTTCATTGCGTCGGATTGGAACTCTGCTCCAACTGCTTTTTGGTTCAGAGTTGTTTTCTTTTCCACTTCGGGCATTTCTTCCTTTACTTCTATTTCTTTGATATTTGTTTGTTTCTTGATTATTTCTTCCAGTTGTTTAACTGCTTGTTTTACTTCTTCTTGCTTTGTTTGAATTGTTACTTTTTTAACTGGCCATCTTACTCCTCTTCCTATTTTGCTTCTCAGTGCGAGTATTGCTTCGTTCACTGTGTCCGCTAGATTCATCTTTCTTTCCAGTTCTTTATCTATCCATTTTTCTTCGGGCTCTGGCCAGTTGAATAGATGGATGCTTTCTT
>PWFL01000059.1 GCA_003553825.1 Candidatus Iainarchaeum sp. | reverse complement strand
TGTTCTTTATTTCTTTTTTTACTGGGAAGTAGACGTTTTCTTTATCTTTTTTTACTTTGTAGTCTTTATCTAGAATTTTTTTCTCTTCTAGGGTTTTTCGAGTTTGTTCTGCTTCTTTCTTCGGAGTCTTAACGCATTTCTTCCGTACCATGATTTATATTATACCGGTTCTTCAATTAAAGAAGTGAGGTTTGTGACTAGGGAAGGATGGAATGGATACGTATGTCAGTAAGCGGATTTGTTAATAAGTACTATATTGAGCCTTTGGTTGAAGGAACTGGTTATAACATGGTTAACACTGTTACTTATCTCTTCATACTTGTTGTGGCTGCTTTCTTGGTCTATAAGATTCTTAATAAATTGGAGATTGATCTTGATAGAGAGCTTTGGATTAATTTACTTCCATTTGTTTTCTTGGGTGGTTTTCTAAGGGCTCTTATGGATGTTGGGTTCTTTGATTTCCTTGGTTCTTTCCGTTACTTGTTTATAACTCCTTTGATTTTCTTTATTTTGTTCTTGATGGCTTTTATTCCTCTTTTGATTGTCCATTACTTTGGTCTGAAGGATAGATATCTTGGTTACTTTGGTTTGGTGCTCTTGTTTGGTTTTTCTATCGCTGTTGTTTCTGAAATCACTAGTTCGGTCGGAGTAAGGTACTTCTTGATCGGTGTTGGTTTGGCTATTTTGGGTTGTTTCATTACTTATCTTGTTCTCACTAAATTGCTGAACTTAGATAGATTTAAGAATATCATGAATTGGTCTCCAGTATTCGGTCATTCTCTGGACGCTTCTTCCACCACGGTTGCTGTGGGTATTATCGGTACTTTCACCGAGCAGCATGTTGTACCTGCTTTGATGTTTGATTACTTCACTGTTTGGATTTTTATTCCTTTCAAGCTCGCATTGTCAGCTGCTACTATTTATTGTCTTGATGAAGTGTTTTCGGGTGGCTGGAGCTGGATTATAAAATTCACTGTACTGGTTGTTGGTCTTGGCCCTGGAACTAGAAATATTTTATCTCTCTTGATGACTCTTTAAGAATAGTTTGTTATTCTCGTAGTGTTCTTATCTTTTCGTTTGCCACCATGCCTTGTTTTTCTCTTTAAGTTCTTTCAATTTAGGCCTTTTGTCTGAAAGCGTTTCTTTCTCCTTTTTATAGATTACTCCTACTGGCACATCTTGTTTTTTATCTTTTCCAGTATTGTAGTCCCATTCTCTTGCTTTCTCAAGTGCTTTTATTTCATCCGTGGGATCGTGTCCGTTCTCTTCCAGTTCGTATATGTTTCTTTCAAGGAACTCCTGTTTATTGTTGTAGATCAAGCAGGGGAATGCTATGTCTATGAATGCGAATCCCTTATGATCCATCGCTTTCTTTAAAGTTTCTTTCATGTGCTGCATCTTTTTTGGATACACTCTTGCCACGAAGCTCGCGTCTAGACTTATAGCGAGCTTCAATGGATTTAGAGGTTGGTGTGGTGTTCCTTTTGGCTGTGCTTTTGAGGTGAATCCTTTTTCAGATACAGGTGTTGCCTGTCCGGTTGTGAGTGCAAACACTTGGTTGTTGTGAACCATCATAGTAATATCCGGATTGTATCTGGCTGCGTGTACGAAGTGGGACATCCCTTCCGAGTAGGTGTCTCCGTCTCCACCGAATCCAATGACTTCTAGGTTTGGGTTACCTATCTTCATTCCTAGGCAGGTGGGTAGTACTCTGCCGTGCAGGGTGTAGACTCCTCCCAGGTTCAAGTAATCGAACATCTTTCCGTGGCATCCTATCCCAGTAGCTATGGAAATATCTTCACGGTTCATTTCTCCGTTTTCTATCTTTTCTCCTATTGCCTTCTTCGTGGACTCCAGAACTAGGTGGTTTGGGCATCCCGGGCACCATGTTGACTCCGCTTCCGTTCTCAGCTTCTGTTCTTTTCGATTCATTTTAATCTCTCTTTGATCTTTTTCCTTAATTCATCCGATCTGAAGGGCCTTCCATCGTATTTCAGTATCTGGTTGTCTTTCTCTATTACCCGACCTGTTTTTTCCACTATCAAGTTACCTAAAGATGCTTTGGAATTATTTTCAACCAGTATTACATTTTTAGCTTTATCCAGTTCTTTCTTTATCTCTTTTGGAAATGGCCTGAGATAGATTAATTGTACGAACTTGGTGTTTTCAAGATCTTTTAGAGCGTCCTTGATAGCTCCTTTTGTGGATCCGCAGCTGATTACTATATTTTCCGAATCTTTTTCTCCGTGTACTTTGTATCTAGTGAATTCTTTGGATCTTTCCTTTATCCTTTCTTCTTTTCTGAGTCTTTTTTCAACCATTTCCTTGACTTTTTCCTTGTTCTCCGTTGTTATCCCTTTCTCGTCGTGTTCGTAGCTCGTTGATTTCACCGTGTTGATCCCTGGCACTGTTCTCGGGCTATTACCATTTCGGGTTACTTCGTAGTGATTGTATAGTTCTCCTTTCTCTTCCGTATCTATATTCCTTTCCAGTTCCTTGATTTCCGGTTTTTCATTCACGGTGTACTTTGATTCCGCGAGGTGCTTGTCCGTTAGTATTACGGATAGGCATCTGTAGTTTTCCGAGAAGTACAGTGCTTGTTCGCTCGCCTTCATGGCTTCTTCAG
>PWFL01000011.1 GCA_003553825.1 Candidatus Iainarchaeum sp. | reverse complement strand
GAAAAACAGGAGTACACGGAGAACTCAACCAAGTAATGGCAAAAATACTCGAAGGAAGAGACAAAAACAGGATAAAAAGACGAAACGTCAAAGGCCCAGTAAAAGAAGGAGACATACTACTCCTAAGAGACACGGAAGAAGCCAGAAAAATACAAGCACGATAGAAACTTTTAAAAAACTTCATCAAAAGAACCGATAAACAAATAGGTGAACAAAATGGACTGCAGCTTCTGCGGAGAAGAAGTACCACAAGGAAAAGGAAAAATATACATAACCTCAGGCGGAGAAAGACACCCATACTGCTCCAGCAAATGCGAAAAAAACCACAGAAAACTCGAAAGAGATCCAAAGAAAACAGAATGGGTGAAAAACAAATAAAAAACCTTCAAAAACCAAAACCATCAACAAAAACCAAATCAAAATCAAGCTAAATAAAATCAAATTCCTCGGACACCAAACTGAGGCTCATTTTCACAAAAAACCCTGAAAAAAGGGAAATAGAGAGTGAACAAGATGATTAGATCACCAATCATATGCGTGCTAGGTCACGTGGACCACGGAAAAACAGCGATACTCGACTCAATAAGAGGATCAACAGTACTAGAAGGAGAAGCAGGAAAAATAACACAACACGTAGGAGCAAGCCTAATACCAATAGAAACCGTGAAAAAACAAAGCAAAGAAATAATAAACAAATATGGATACGAACTCGAAATACCAGGACTACTATTCATAGACACACCAGGACACCAAGCATTCACATCACTAAGAAAAAGAGGAGGAAAAACAGCGGACCTAGCAGTACTAGTAATAGACATAACACAAGGAATACAACCACAAACAAAAGAAGCCCTAGAAATACTGAAAAAACCCAAATGCCCATTCATAATAGCACTCAACAAAATAGACCTAATACAAGGATGGAGACCAAATAAAGGAGAACCATTCACCAAAACAATCAAAAAACAAAGCGAAAGAGTACAAAAAAGAATAGAACAAAAAACCTACGACATAATAGGCAAAGTAGCAGAATACGGAATGAACGCAAACAGATTCGACAAAGTAGAAAACCCGGAAAACACCGCGATAATCATACCAACCTCCGCAGAAACAGGAGAAGGAATACCAGAACTACTAATGTTCCTAGCAGGGTTATCACAACGCTACATGAAAAAACAACTAGACGTGGAAAAAGAAACCACAGGAGAAGGAACAATACTCGAAGTAAAAGAAGTAAAAGGACTAGGAACAACCATAGACACAATAATATTCAACGGAAAAATAGAGAAAAACGATAAAATAGTCATAGGAACCAAAAACGGAGCAAAAGAAACCAAAGTAAGAGCACTGCTAAAACCAAAACAGCTCAAAGAAATGAGAGAAGCAAAAGCAAAGGACTTCGAAAGAGTGGAAAAAGTAGAAGCAGCATCAG
The DNA here is from genome assembly GCA_003553825.1 of Candidatus Iainarchaeum sp. Classification (GTDB taxonomy): domain Archaea; phylum B1Sed10-29; class B1Sed10-29; order B1Sed10-29; family B1Sed10-29; genus B1Sed10-29. Next base: position 1,275 of record PWFL01000011.1, on the reverse strand, counting down.
GAATCAAAATAGCAGCACCAGGGCTCGAAGAAACAATAGCAGGATCACCAATACTAGTAGCGAACAAAGACACGGAGAAAAAGAAAAAAGAAGTGGCAAAAGAAGTGGAAAGAGCAAAGATAGAGAACCAAGAAGAAGGAGTAATAGTTAAAACAGATACAATAGGATCACTCGAAGGAGTAGTGGATCTATTCAAAGAAAAAGAAATACCAATAAGAAGAGCAGAAATAGGAAAAGTCAGAAAAAGAGACATAACCGAAGCAAAAACAATAAAAGAAAAAAACAGATACCTAGGAGCAATATTCGCATTCAACACCGAGATACTTCCCGAAGCAAAGGAAGAAGCGGAAGAATACAACATCCCAACATTCGAATCAAACATCATATACAAACTCGAAGAAGACTACCAGGAATGGAAAGAAGAAGAAAAAAGAAGAGAAAAACAAGAAAGACTCGAAAAATACACATACCCGGCAAAACTAAAAATAATGCCAGAACACACATTCAGAAAAAGCAAACCAGCAGTCGTAGGAATAAAACTAATGCAAGGAAAACTCAAACCAGGATACCCATTAATGAACAAAGACGGAGAAGAACTAGGAGAAATAAAAAGCATACAAAGAGACCAAAAAACACTGGACCTAATAGAACAAGGAGAAGAAGCAGCAATCGCAATCACGAACGTAACAGTGGGGAGACAGATAGAAGAAGGAGAAACACTGTACACAAATCTACCAGTGGACCAAACCTACGAACTCGAAAGAAAAGGATTCAAAAACAAGCAACTACTCAAAGAAATAAGAGACATCAAAAGATGAAAAAACAAAAACAAGAGGTGGAAACATGCAAATAGTAGTAGCGGACCCAGACAAAGGAAAAACATATCAAAAAGAAATAGAAGACAAAAAAGCAAGAGCACTACACGGAAAAACAATAGGAGACGAAGTAGAAGGAAGCCTATTGGACCTGAAAGGATACAGCCTTCAGATCACAGGAGGAAGCGACAAACAAGGCTTCCCAATGAAAAAAGGGATAAAGACAACCGAAAGAAGAAAAGTACTCATGGAAAAAGGCACGGGATACAGACCACAAGAACAGGGAAAAAAGAAAAGAAAAACAGGAAGAGGACAAACAATCTCGGACCAAATCCAGCAACTGAACCTGAAAGTAATCAAAACAGGAAAAAAGAAACTACCAGTACTATTCGGAGAAGAAGAACCTGAAGAAGAGCCAGAGGAAGAAGAGCAAGAAGAACCAGAGGAAACCGAAGAAGAG
>PWFL01000054.1 GCA_003553825.1 Candidatus Iainarchaeum sp. | reverse complement strand
GAAAATCGATTTCCTACCAACACCAAGTCTTGAAGCATGGCGAATTACTATTAGAGCTGGACAAAAACCACAGGATCAAAAAAGAAACAGAAATATACAAAAAATACCTGGACACAAAACCTATACGCCGAAAATACCATAAGAAACGTAGAAAAAGGATTCTAGAGGGTGAACTATTTGAGTAAAAAGCCTTTCCCGTCAACCCTGAAGGAAAAAAACAGGTACTTCGTTATCAAGATCCACTCGGACCACGAGTTCACAAGAAAACAACTGATCAAAACGCTGTGGAATTCAGCATTCGAAAACCTCGGTTCAATAAACATAGCGAAATCCGGGTTCTGGCTAATGGACTTCAACCACGAACAACAAAAAGGTATTTTAAGAACCAACAATAAAAAACAACAAGAGGTAAGAATCACACTAACACTCATACAAAATATCCAAGACAAGAAAGCATTCATAGAAACTGAAAAAATACACGGGACACTGAAAAAAGCCCGAAAACAACTAAAAAATAAAGAGGTACGATAAAATGCCAATGCAATCAGGTTCTCCAGCAGCATACGATCGAGCAATAACCATATTTAGTCCAGACGGAAGACTCTTCCAAGTAGAATACGCGAAAGAAGCAATAAAAAGAGGAGCAACAGCTATAGGAGCAGAATACAACTCAGGAGTAATAATAGGAATAGACAAAAGAGTAACATCCAAATTCATGGAAGAAGAATCCATAGAAAAGATACATAAAATAGACGAACACATAGGAGTAGCCACCAGCGGACTAGTAGCCGATGGAAGAAAACTAATAGACTACGGCAGAGTATCAGCACAAACGGAAAAACTCAATTACAATCAGCCAATGGACGTAGTGCAACTAACAAAAGAAATCTGCGACCTAAAACAAAGCTACACACAGTACGGAGGAACAAGACCATTCGGAGTATCTCTACTAGTAGCAGGAGCGGACGAAGAAGGAAAACATCTGTACAGAACCGATCCATCAGGAGCCTACGTATCATATAGAGCAACAGCAATAGGAAAAGGCGAAGAAGAAGTCGATAACTTCCTAAAGAAAAACTACAAGAAAGGGATGAAAAAAGACGAAGCAGTGAAACTCGTTCTAAAAGCACTCAAAGAAATCAAAGACGAAGAAGAATTCAGCCCGGAAATAGCGGAAATAGCCTACGTGGACCAAAAAGAAAAACAGTTCAAAAAACTAACACAGAAAGAAGTGGCAAAACACGCTGAAGACCTATAAAGACAACTTGAAAATCCAAACACGTTCACAAACCGATAAACATGATATCACTTGAAGACGCCGTCATAGCACGGATAAAAAGAGAAGGTGAAGAGTACGAAATATACGTTGACCCGTACACATCAAGAGACCTCAAACAAGGAAAAGATATTGACCTAGAAGAAGTCGTGGCAACAAGAGACGTATACCACGATGCGGAAAAAGGAAAAAAAGCACCGGACGAAGAACTCAACAAAGCATTCGGAACAACCGACTTCGAAGAAATCGTTAGAACAATAATCAACAAAGGAGAAATACAGCTCACAACAGAACAGAAAAAAGAAATGAGAGAAAAAAAGGAAAAACAAGTGATAAACTGGATAAAAAGAAACGCAATGAACCCACAAACAAACCAACCACACACAAAAGAAAGAATAAAAAAAGCAATAAAAAAAGAAGGATACCACTTCGACCCATTCAAAGGAGTGAAAGAACAAGCCGAAGAAGTAATAGACAAAATATCAAAACAAATACCAATAAGCATAGAAAAACTCAAAGTAGCGGTGAAAATACCACCGGACCACGCTGCAAAAGCAAGCAACGTATTACACTCATACAACATAGAAAAAGAAGAATGGAAAAACGACGGATCATACATGGCGGTCATCAAGATACCAGCAGGATTCAAAGATGAACTGTACGACAAAGTGAACAAAACAACACACGGAGAAAACGAAATAAAAATACTACAGGATCAATAAACCTAAGACTCATCCTACAAAGAAAGCTAAAAACGATTAAAGACAATACTACAAAAAACAAAGCGAGGTAAGATTAAAAATGAAAAAAATAGTACTACCAGGACAGGAAATTGAAGAAAAAGCAAATGGAAACACGTACAAAGAAAAATCCGAAAAATACTCCAAGATACACGGAATGCTATACAAAAACAATGGAAAAGGAAAAATAATACCGATGAAAACAAAGTACATACCAAAACCAAGAGACAAAGTAATAGGAGTAATCACATCAGTAAAATACGGAGGATACGTAATAGATATAAACTCACCGTACACAGCATTCCTATCCGAAGACGAAACGGACAACGAATGCGAACTCAAAGACCTAGTAAGCGCGGAAATATCAGGAGTGGACGAAGTAAACGACCCGAACCTAGAAAACGGTAGAAAATTCTACGGGGGAACAATGCTAGAAATAAACCCAGCAGTAACCGAAAGAGTAATAGGCAAAAACGCATCAATGATAAAACTCATCAAGGAAAAAACAGGATCCAAAATATTCGTAGGATCCAATGGAAGAGTATGGATAAAAGGAGGAGAACCAGAAAAAGCAGAAAAAGCCATACAAAAAATAGAGAACCAAGCCCACGAAACAGGGCTAACCGAAAAAATAGAAAAATACCTAGAAAAAGAGAGTGATTAAAAAATGAATTTTATACAAGAAAATAGAGAGGTACGATAAGATGAACCTTAACCTACAAGAAAATAGAGAGGTACGATAAGATG
>PWFL01000040.1 GCA_003553825.1 Candidatus Iainarchaeum sp. | reverse complement strand
TTTGAACTAGGTCTTGGGGTTTGAACTGGTTTGCTGTGAATTTTCTTATTGTCATGCAGTTTCCTGTTGTTGCTAGGGGTTTTATTGCTCCGTGTATTCTTCCTTTTTCTATGTTGGTGTTTAGTCTGGGTTCTTTGAGTGTTACTCTTCTGTTCAGGTTTCTTGCGGATTTGTTTATCAGGCTCTTTATTTTTTCCGGACTGGTTATCTCTAGATTTGTTTTTCTCCATCCTTTGTCCTTGTGGTAGATGTACACTGGTTTTTTTGGCCCTATTATGGATATTTCTTCTAGTTCTTGGTCTTTTAGTAGTTCTTCCAGTATTGATAATCCGTTTATTTCTCTGTTTATGTGCCTGGTGAGCTTCTCCACGTGGTTTTGAGTTATTTTTAGATTCATTTCCAGGCATTCCTTCTCCACTGCTGCTTCTATTTCTTCTTTTTCAGTTGATCTGTCTTCTTCTCTTATGCTTTGCAGTATCTTGTCTATTGCTCTTGCTTCTTGTATGCTGTAGTTCTCCTCCTGGATCGTGTAGATTTTTTCTCCTTGTCTTTCTCTGTCTATTCTGTATCCTATTTTTTCTCTTAGTTCTTTTTCCTCTGTTTCCGTCAAAACTACGTCCAGAGCGTTGTATGGGCAGGCTTTCACGCATTTATATTCTTCTTTTCCTGCGCATAGTGTGCATTTGATTGGTGCTTCTTTTCCCTGTATTATTGCCTGGTTTGTTCTTTCTGTGCAGGTGCCGCAGTTGCTGCATTTTTCTTTATCTATCTTTTTTATTCTTTGATTTGTTTTTGTTTCTTTGAATGCATTCTCTGGGCAGTTTTCTATTATTTTTTGATCCAGGTTTGCTGATTCAAAGAAGTTCAGTAGTTTTTCTTTTTCTTTGCTGTGGTTTCTGTTCTCTATCAGTTCTTCAGGTATCTCTGGACATGTTTCGAAGCAGAGTGAGCATCCGTCCATGCATTTCTCTTTGTCTATTTGTACTTTCATTACTTGGTTTTTCGTACTGGTCTTTAACTAGGATTGTTCTATTTCTTTGAGTTAGAAAGAGTTAATTAGTTCAGTTTCCTTTAATCTTTTGTTGTGAATGTGGGTTCTCCGTTTTCCATTAGTAGTTCTCCGTCCGCGTATAGTTTTCCTTTTTTCATTGGTTTTATGAAGTCGTGGTGGCTTGATGCTTTGTTTTCTCCTCCGAATCCTATGTTCCATCCCACTGCGATGTGTATTGTTCCCTTTATTTTCTCGTCTATCAGTATGTATCCTTCCGTGTATTCTGCTTTTTCGTTGCATCCTATTCCTAGTTCTGCTACGGTTTTTATGTTTCCCGTGTTTTCTTTGAAGAATCTATCAAGGTACTCTTGATTTTTCTCAGCTGTGTAATCGGTTACTGTTCCTTTTTTGAACTCCAGCCATAGGTCCTCCACGGTTCCGTAGCTCGATACAGCTGTTTTTGGTATGAATATCTTTCCATCGGCTTTGTTTTCTTTTGGGGCTATGAATACTTCTCCGCACGGGAAGTTCATTCCTATGTCTCCTTTGTCTATGTCTTCTTGTGTTAGTATTCCATCATCTTTTAGTATGTTTCTTCCTTCTATTCCTATGGTTAGATCGGTTCCTTCTTCGCTTTTTATATTTATCTTTTTCTTTCCTTGAAGTTTTTCGCACCATTTTTGAGTGATTTTCTTCATCTTTGGTTTGAATGATTCTTCCAGTGTTTCTTTCAGTACTTTTTTGAATTTTTCATGGGTTATTCCTAGATCTTCAGCTATCTCTGGGTGGGGCCATCCAACGTAGCTCCATCTTACTTTGTTTTTTTCCCGTATTTCGCTTAGTTTTTGTTTCACTGGTGCGGTTATGGCTATTCTTTTCTCCGGTATTTTTTCTTTCCATGTTCTGTTTTCTATTGGTTCTATTGATATGGTGTAGTCGGGTTCGCTTGCCATGGATCTTGATAGTTCTGGAAGCTCTTTCAGGGAGTCTTTTGGTGGTATTGTGTGTTTTTCTTTTGCTCTTTCAGCGTTTTCAGTTATTAGTACTGGGTGTGCTCCGTTTTCCAGGCATTTTCTTTCTATTTCTCTGGCTAGTTCTCTGTTTTCTTAGTGGTGTGTTATCACTACTGTGTGTCCTACTTCTTTTTTCAGTTTTGTTTCTCCATCTTCTTCATGGATCAATGGACCGTACTCCGGTTTTGACAGCTTTTCAAAAATTTCTTCGTTGATTGAATCTGGGTTTTCCTTTATTTTTTGTATTATCTTTTCTCCGTGTTCTTGCTTGGCTTTTTCTATGCCTGGGTTTTCTTTCCTGCCTATTGATAGGCTTTTTTTGACTAGTTTTTCCGCGAGTTCTTCGTTATATATTTCCATAGTCATCTATTGTCCTCTGTTTTTCTTTTTCCAGTAGTGTATTGATATTGCTAGGATTGTTATTATTGCTACTGTTAATATGGTTAGGGTTGTTGTGGTCATTGGTTTTAGTTTTGGTTCTGGTTCTTCGGGTGGTTTTGGTGGTTCTTCTTCGGTTGGTTCTTCTATGTATACTAGGGCGTAGTCCTGGTTGGTTTGGTTGTGTTCTCCGGTTGTTGTTAGTTTTACTGCGTATTCTCCTGTTTCCGTGTAGGTGTGCGTTATTACTTCTCCTGTTTTTGTTTCCCCGTCTCCCAGGTTCCATTTGTAGTTTGTTATTTCTCCGTCTTCTTTTGTTGATTTTGTTGCGTCCAGGGTTACTGTGTGGTTCTGTTTTTCTGTTATTGTGATCTGTGGTTGTGGTCGTGATGGTGGGTCGTGGTGTATGATTT
>PWFL01000057.1 GCA_003553825.1 Candidatus Iainarchaeum sp. | reverse complement strand
GGTGTTCCTACTACTGTTCCTCTTTTTAGGTATCTCTTGTCCACTCCTTTTAGGTTGAAACCGATGTTGTCTCCTGGTTCCGCTTCGTCTATTTCATTGTGGTGCATTTCTATTTTCTTTACTTCTCCTGTTTGGTCTCCTGGCATTACTGTTACATTTGTTCCTTTTTTCAGTACTCCTGTTTCTACTCTTCCTACTGGTACTGTTCCTACTCCTTTTATTGTGTAGACGTCTTGTATTGGTACTCTTAGTGGTTTGTCCACTGGTTTTTCTGTTTCTTTTAGTTCGTCCAGTGCTTCTACTAGTGTTTTACCATCGTACCATGATAGGTTGTCGGATGGGTTTGCTATGTTGTCTCCTTCGAATGCGGAGATTGGTATGAAGTCGGTTTCGTCTGTTTTGTATCCTATTCCTTTTAGGAGTTTTTCTACTTCGCTTTTAACTTCTTTGAATCTGCTTTCATCGTAGTCCGCTGCGTCCATTTTGTTTATTGCTACTATTATTTGTCCTACTCCTAGTGTTTTGGCTAGTTGCGCGTGTTCTCTTGTTTGTTCTTGTACTCCTTCACTTGGTTTTCCGGATACTACTAGTACTCCTGCGTCTGCTTGGCTTGTTCCTGTGATCATGTTTTTCACGAAGTCGCTGTGTCCTGGTGCGTCTATTATCGTGAATTTTTTGCTATCCGTTTCGAATTCTTCATGCATTACGTCGATTGTTACTCCTCTTTCTCTTTCTTCTTCTAGCTTGTCCATCATGAAGGCGAAGGAGAAACTTGCTCCTGCTTCTGATGCTTTTGCTTCTTCTTCTAGTTTTCTGTATTGTTCTTCTGTTAGGTTTTCTGTGTCGTACATTATTCGTCCTACTGTTGTGGATTTTCCGTGGTCCACGTGCCCTATGAACACTAGGTTCAAGTGTGGTTTTTTTGCCATGTAAGCACCTCCGTTAGTGTTAGAATATTTATCTTGGTTTTTTGTGGTGGTACTGTTTCTTCGCAGTACCTATTTTCTCTACCTATATTGTTCTTATTCTTATTTAAATACTTTGTAGAGATGAGTTTTGTTATATGAATTTATTGATTTAAATTAATTCGTTGGGGTCGGGTACTCCTTCTTTTAGTCCTTTTCTCTGTCTTATTTCCTGGATTTTTTCTTTTTGTAGACTCTTTGGTAGTGGTTCGTATCCGTGGTATTCTTGGCTCCATAGTGCCTTCCCTTGTGTCAGGCTTCTTATGTCGTTTGAGAATCCGAATGTTTCCGCTACTGGCACCTTTGCTTCTACTTCTGCTGTTCTTCCTTTTTGCTTTATGTTTTCTACTTTTCCTCTTCTGTTCCTTATGTCTTTTGACACTTCTCCCACGAAGTCCTGTGGTGTGTCTATGTAGATCTTTTTCTTTGGTTCGAGTAGTTTTGGTTTTCCTGTTAGTATCGCGGCTTTTATTCCTTTTTTGAGCGTGGGTATTACTTGTGCTGGTCCTCTGTGTACTGCGTCTTCGTGTAGTGATGCGTCTTTTATGAGTAGTTTGACTCTTGATATTTTTTCTCTTGCTAGTGGTCCTTCGTCCATTGCTTCTTCGAATGCTTGGACTACTAGGTCTTTTGTTTCGTTTAGGTACTGTACTCCTTTGCTGTCGTTGATTAGCATGTTGTCTCCTTTTATGCTCCATACGTTTTTTGATTGCTTTTTATCCATTCCGTGTTCTCTTAGTTTTTTTGCTAGTTCTTTTTTGTCTTTTATGTCTGGTGTTATCTCTCCTTCTTGTATTGCTTCCGCTATTCCTTCTTCGAGGGGTTTTACTTGGATCACGAATTGGTTATGACGGTTAGGTGTTTTTGGTTTTACTTCTTGTGATTCTCTTGTGGTTGTTTCTCTGTAAACGACTATTGGTTGACTTGTGCTGCATTCTACTCCTTTGTGTTTGGATATTTTTTCCTCGGTTACTTCTAGGTGTAGTTCTCCCTGTCCTGATATCCTGTATTCTCCTGTTTCTTCGTTTATGTCTTCTTGTATGGTTGGGTCTTCTTTTTCTGTTTCTCTCATTGCTTCTATTAGTTTTGGAAGTTCTTTTGGGTCTTTTGGCTCTATTGATTTTGTTACTACTGGGTCTGAATGATGTTCTATGCTTTCGAATGGCACCATGTCTATTTCTGACACGGTTTCTCCTGAGAAGGCGTCTCCTATTCCTGTTAGTGCGGCTATGTTTCCTGCTGGTATGTCTTCTAGTTGTTTTCTTCCGGATTCCATTGCGATTCCTGCTTGTTGTATTTTTGCATCTACATGTGAGTTAAGCAATCTTACTTTTTGTCCTTCTCTTACCGTGCCGCTGTATATTCTTGCGGTGGCTACTTGTCCGACATGTGGGTCTTTTTGAAGGTCGGTTACCAGCATTATTAAGTCTCCGTCTTTGTCGCATTCCTTCATTATTTTTCCTTCGTGTGACTCCGGATCTCCTTTCCATATCTCTGGTATTCTGTATTTTTGTGATTCTTTTGGGTTTGGTAGGTGTTTTGCTACCATGTCTAGTACTACTCTGTATACTGGTGTTTTTTCCGCGAGTTCTTCTTGATTTTCGTTTTTCAGGTATTCGTAGATGTCTTTGAATGTGATTCCGGTTTTTTCCATGTAGGGTTTTGATATTCCCCAGTTGTATAGTGCGGATCCGAATGCTACTGATCCGTTTTCCACGGTCATTTTCCATTCTTCGGCTAGTTCTTTGTTTGGGGCGTAGTTTCTTACTAATTGGTTTACTTCTTTGATCGTATCCATTAATCTCTTTTTAAGTTCTTTTTCGTCTACCTGTAGTTCCGTGATTAGTCTATCGACTTTGTTGATGTATAGTACGGGCTTGACTTTTTCTTCCAGTGCTTGTCTTACCACTGTTTCGGTTTGTGGCATTACTCCTTCTACGGCTCCTACCACGATCACGCATCCATCTACTGCTCTCATTGCTCTTGTTACTTCTCCTCCAAAGTCCACGTGTCCGGGTGTGTCTATCAGGTTCACGAGGTATTCGTCGTCATCGTATTCGTAGACCATGGATATGTTGGCGCTTTCTATGGTTATTCCTCTTTCTTGTTCTTCTTCCATTGTATCCATTACTAGTTCTTCTCCTGCTAGTTCTCCGCTCATTAGTCCTGCGCCGTAGATTAAGTTATCTGATAGTGTAGTATTGTGTATGACTAGATCTTCGCATATGAAGTTGTGTAGTCTTGGTACTGTGAAGTCGTAGACGTAGTCTTCTTTTTCGGTTCTTTTTATCTCTACTATCTCTGTTTCTTCGGGTTTTCCATCTTCCTCGATTTTTTGTGTGCTTATTATTTTTTCTCCTTCTTTCAGGTTATCCGATCTTTTAAATTTGTATACGTCGTCTTCTTTGAATAGGAACAGATGTTCGGGTGTTGTCTTGATTTCTTGACCAGTTTCGGTTTTTATTTGTACTAATGGTTCTGTTTTTTCCATTTTCCAGGCTCTTGTTATTTCTTTTTCTTCTATTTCTTCCATTTTTGGGTTATAGCTCTGTAGTTTCACCGTCTTTTCCGGTGCGTATGCTTTTCCGGGTGCTTGACTTGTTGGTCCTGTTTCTTTTTCTTCTCCTTCTTTTTTTATTTCTTCGAATAGTTCTTTTGCTGTTTTTTCTTCTCCATTTGCTAGTGTTATTTTTGCTTCGGGCGCAACGCATTTTCCGTGGTCGATATGTGCTGCTATGCCTATATTCCTGATTTTGTCGGTGTTGTACATTAATTCGTGTACTCTTTCCGCCATTTTTTCTTTTCTACCCATGTTTATCTACCTTTTTATTTTGAGCTTTGTGCTACTCTTTCTACGTTTATTTTTTGTGCTATTGCGAATGAGTCTGAATCGTTGTTTGATGCCTTTATTAATTCGTCTTTGAGCACTTCTGAGGTTGATTTTGTTGATTTGTAGGTGTTTATTGCTACTGATTTCCCTATGTTTCGTATTGCGAAGTCCACTCTTCTTTTTGGTGATGAGTCGACTGCTTGGTGTCTTTTTATTCCTCCTCTTTCTATCATTGTTGTTTCTTCTCTTGGTGCCGCGTTCTCTATGGCTTTTACAAGTATTTCTATTGGGTTTTTCCCGGTTTCTTCTTCTATTTTTTCAAAGGTTTCCTTGACTGTTTTATACATTTTGCTTTTTTTACCTGTTCCGCCTCTGTGCCTTATTACTTTTCCACTTATCTTTCTTCCTGTTCCTCCTCTCATTAGGGTGTTTATCAATCTTTCGACTATGTGTACGCTTGGTCTTACTGGTGGTTCTTTTACTTGTTTTCCTTGTTTGTGTAGAGGTGTTTCAGGGTTTAAGTTAATGTAGTTTTTTAGTCCTGGATCCTCTATTTCTATTTCTTCTGTGTCCCATTTTCCAAATACTTTTTCCATGTTGATCACTATCTCTGTGGTTTTTCCACGTTTCCTTTTATTACTTCTTGGAGTGATACTCCGTTGACTTTGATTACTTTGTATTTTATCCCTGCCATTGTTCCTACTGGTCCTCCTTGTGCTCCTCCTACTCCTTCTATTAGTACTTCGTCGTGTTCGTCTATTACGTCCACTGCTCCGTCTTTTGGCATGTGTGCTGTTACTACTTTTCCGTTTTTCAGTAATTGTACTCTTGCGCATTTTATGATTCCTGATGAGGGTTGTTTTTGTTCTATTCCTTTTCTTTGTAGTACTATTCCTCTTGCTTGTGGTGCTCCTTCTAGAGGGTCTTGTAGTTTGCCGGCTTGTTTTCTCATTCTTTTTACGTAGGCGCTGTCGCTCCATCTGTCTTTTTTTCTTTTTTTCTTGAGTTTCCTTGCTGCGAATTCGCCTGGCATTTTTATCTACCTTTTCTGATTTTTACGTGTGCATTTTTTGTTTTTTGAGGTATTTATTGTTTTTGAGTTGTTATAGGATTTTGATGTTTTCTATGTCGAAGTGTCTTTGTGTTAGTTCTTTGACTTTTTTCACTTTTTTTCCTTCTCTTCCTATTGTTCTTTTTTTGTCGGTTGGCTCTACCTTTACTTTTACTTCTCCGTCTTTTTCTTTTACTTCTTCGGGTTCTACTGGGTAGAACAGGTTTTTTATGAATTCTTCTAGGTTTTCGGAGTATTTGTATACGTGTATTTTTTTACCTAGTTTGTTTTTGACTTTTTTGATCATTGAACCGTTTTTTCCTATGGCTAGGCCTAGGTCTTCGGGTTTTACAAGGATTGTGGCTTCTTTTTCGTTTACTATGCAGTCCTTTACTGTTGCTCCTGTTATTTCTTCGAATTGGTTTATGGTCTTGATTTCTTCTGGCCCGTATTTGATCATTTTTGTTCACTTTTGCTGCTTGTCCTTGTTTATTTGTGTTCTTTGTTCTTTTTTATTGTATTTGTTGTTTTTTGACGTTTCCTGTGTCTTTCACGGTTATTGTTGTTGCTAGGTGCGGTCTTCTGCATGTTTCTCCTAGTTCCTTGCTTGTTCCTGGATAGATTTTTAGAGGGATTTTTTCTTCCTGTGTTTTTTCTTCTATTTTTTTCCTTATTTCTCTTGGTGTGTTTTCCGCTATTACGACTAGTTCCGCGTTTCCTTGTTCTATTTGTTCCATTGTTTCTTTGGTTCCGTGGATTATTTCTCCTGTTCTTATTATTTCTCTTAGTGCTTGTTGTATTTTCATTTTTATCCTTTTTTACTTTTTTTGTTGTTCTAAATCTATTTTTAGGTCCACTGTTCCTGTTCCCATTGGTATTGGGTTTCCTACTATTATGTTTTCCGCTATTCCTTTTAGTGGGTCTTTTTCTCCTTTTTGTGCTGCTTTTAGCAGGTGTTTTACTTGTTCTTCGAATGCTGCTCTTGCTAGTACTGAGCTTTTTTCTCCTGATAATCCGTGTCTTCCTATTGGTGTTGGTCTTCCTTTTCTTGTTAGTGCGTCGGCTATGAGTAGTAGGTGTCTTTTGTTTATTCCGTATTCTTCGGTCACTTTTACTAGTTCTCTGTACAGTATTTCTCTTGTTGCTTCTATTCCAAGTACTTTGTAGGTTTCAGGTACTGAGTTTGAGTAGGTTCTTTTTGAGTCCACTTCTTCGATTTCTAGTATTTCTTCCATGTTTGTTCCGTCGGTGTGTATTTCGTATCTTGTTTCTCCTTCTTCGGTTTCTTTTTCTACTAGTGTTGCTCTTTCTATTTCTTCTACTCCTTTTACTCGTGTTTTTTCGGTTTTTTCTACGTATCTTCTCAGTGATTTTAGACTTGATGAGTTTGGTTTGAATATGATTTTGTCTTTTTTTACTTCTTCCGGTGTTCTTCTTATTTTTTTCTTTATCTTCTCGGCTATTTCTTTTGGCTCGAGGTTTAGTTCCTTCATTTTTTCTTGGTCTGGTTTTATTATTATTTTTTCTTCCGCGAAGTCCTCTTCTATTTCGGCGATGTCCTTTGCTTTTGTTTCTTCTATTTTTGCCCTGATTTCCTCGACTTTTTCTCTATTTGTTTCGAATTCTTTTTTTGGTTTTATCATGCATACTTCTCTTTTTGGATTTTTCCTGGTTTCCACGAGTTCTTCCACTCTTGGCAGTCCTTGTACTACGCTGACTCCTTCGGATAGTCCTGCAACGTGGAATGTTTTCAGCGTCATCTGTGTGGCTCTTTCTCCTATTGCTTGTGCTGCGATTCCTCCTGCTGCTTCTCCTGGCTCGATTTTTCTTTGTTCGTATTCTTTCAGTGTTTTTTCAAGCATTTCTTTTGTTTGTTTCTGATTTAGGTCTTGGCTTTTTTCTTTTGCCTTTTCCAGGAGTTTTTCAGGTAGTTTGTCTTGGTATTCTTTGTATATGTCTTTTTTAGCCATTTTATTTCACCTATTTTCTTCTGGTGGGATAAAGCTCGTTTTATCACTTTTTTATTGGTTCTGGACTTTTCTTTTTATTTTATCCAGGTCTATTCCTACTTCTCCTCTGGTGTTCTGTGGGTGGATTTGGTCCCCTCCGTATTTGAATTGTATTATTTCGTTTTCCGCGTTTCTCACTGATCTGTCTTGCACTACTTTTAGGTCCAGTAATGCGTTTGATATTCTTTTGTATAGGTATCCTGAGTCTTGTGTGTTTAGTGCTGTGTCTATTTGTGAGTCTCTTCCGTCCATTGAGTTTTGGAATAGTTGTAGTGGTGTTAATCCGTCTATGAATGAGTTGGGTATGAATCCTTTGTCCTGTGGTGCTAGTGTATCTTTTTCTTGGTGTGGGAGTATTCTGCCTTTGTATCCTTTGTCCAGTCTTTTTCCTTCCACTGCTGATTGTCCCAGAGCTGAGCTCATCTGAACTAGGTTTTGCCAGCTTCCTCTTGCTCCGCTTTTTGTCATTATTATGCTGTGGTCTTCTATGTTTTGTTCTTCGTAGATCAGGTCTCTTAGTTCTCCGTCTACTTCCGCCATTTTTTCTCTTATTTTTGCTTCCAGTGTTTCTTTTTCCGTTTTTCCTGGGTAGGATTCCAGTTCTCCTTTTCTGTATTTTTCTATGTCTTTTTTTGCTTCTTCTTGTTTTTGTTCTAGAACTTTTTCCTGTTTTTTCACGGTTTCTTTTGATAGTTCGTAGTTTTCCATGCTTATTGTGTGGCCTTTCATCATTATTGCTTCGACTGTTATTATTCCCATTTGATCGATGAATTTTTGTGCTTCTGCTTTTCCTTCTTCGTCGAGTATTTGTCTTGTTAGTGATCCTCCTGGCCCGAATGTGTTTTCGTCGAGCGTTCCTTGTTTTATCTCTCCGTTTTCTATCTTCACGTTTTCTTCGGATAGGTTGCTCTTTTCTTCTAGTGTTATTGATTCTGGTATTAGTTCATTTATTATTTCTCTTCCTGTATATTCCTCCTTGTCTTCGTCTCCGGGTAAGCGGTTTATTTCTGCTTTTTTGAGCAGTCTTAGTGTTTGTTTTTTGGTGAATGTGGTGTTTTCTCTTGTCATTATTGCTAGCCCTGTTATGTAGTCCTGGTGGCCTGCTAGTATTTCTCCGTCTTTGGGTGAGAGCAGGTTTTCTTTTACTTCTAGTAGGTTGTCTGCTTCTACTTGTGCTTCTGTTGTTTGTGGTATGTGTATGTTCATTTCGTCTCCGTCGAAGTCCGCGTTGTAAGGTAGTGCGATCCCGTCGTTTATTCTGATGGTTTTTCCCGGCATTATTTTGGCTCTGTGTGTCATTATGGATAGTCTGTGTAGGCTTGGTTGTCTGTTGAATACTACTGGGTCGTTGTCTTTTAGTTGTCTTTCTATTTCGTATCCTGGTTCTATCTGTTCTATCAGTTCTTCTTTGTTGAGTTCCGTTACTTTGATCTTTTCTCCGGTTGGTTTTCTAATGTAGTTGGCCTTTGGGTGTTCCTCTCTCTCTATGTATTCTTTTGCTTTCTCTAGGTTTTTCTCGGTGACTTTCATTGGTACTGTTAGTTCTTCTGCCATTTGTTTTGGTATTCCTACTTCTCCTATTGATATTGATGGATCTGGACTTATCACTGATCTTCCGGAGAAATTGACTCTTTTTCCAGTTAGATTTCCTTTGATTCTACCTTCTTTTCCTTTTAGTCTTTCGAATAGTGTTTGTAGTGATTTTCCTGATCTGTGTTTTGCTGCTGGTATTCCCGTGGTGCTGTTGTTTATGAATGTTGTTACGTGGTACTGTAGTAGGTCCCATAGGTCTTCTATTATGGGTTGTGGTGCTCCTGTGGATAGGTTGTCAGCTAGTCTTTGGTTTATTCTTAGTAGATCTATTAGTTTGTGGGTTAGGTCGTCTTCTGATCTGTCTCCTGATTCTAGTGTGATGGATGGTCTGGTTGTGGCTGGTGGTACGGGTAGTACTGTCATTATCATCCATTCTGGCCTGTTTTTCTTGCTTATGTTCAGTGGTTCCAGGTGTTCTTCGGGTATTCTTTCGAGTTTTTCTCTTATTTCGGTTGGTCTTAGTATTTGACCGTTTTCTTTGTAGGTGGTTGGCTTGACGAGTTTTATTTCTTTTTGCTCTGCTTCGCAGTGTGGGCACTTGTTTTTCTTTTTGGCCTTGTTTCTTATTTTTCTGAATTGATATACCCCTTTTTCAGGTCCTTTTTCTATTTCTTTGACATCTTCTTCTTTTAGTGTGATTTTCCCGCATTCGCTGCATGTGGTTCTTAGTAGGTCGTAGATTTTTTTGTTGTATCCTACGTGTATTACTGGTCTTACTAGTTCTATGTGTCCGAAATGTCCTGGGCAGGTGTCCTTTCTTCCTCCGCAGGTTTTGCATCTTAGTCCTGGGTTCACTACTCCCATTTTCAGGTCCATTAGTCCTCCTTCTATTGGGTATCCTGCGTCGTCGTAGATGTCAGGTACTACGATTCTTACTGCGGACATTTATCTTATTGTCTCGGGGTCCATTAGTTGGAAGTCTATTCCACCTATTTCTTTGTCTATCATTTTATCCTTTTTTTAAGCTTTGTCTCTTAGCTTTATTTTTGGTTTGATTCCCATTGATTTGAGCTCGTTGAGCAGTAGTTTGAATGTGTAGCTCATTTTTTCTCTTTCCACATCGTTTGATCCGCATGCTTCACAGTATTTTTCTCCTTTTATTTGGTCTTCCATTGCGATTGATCCGCATTGTGTACATACGAATTGTAGTGATTCGTCCGATTCGTCCATGAATCTTTCTTGTAGTAGCATGCTTGCTCCGTGGGATACCAGGCAGTCTCTTTCCATTACTCCTATTCTTAGTCCTCCTTTTCTTGATCTTCCTTCTGTTGGCTGTCTTGTGAGTATTTGTACTGGTCCTGTTGATCTTGCTCTTATCTTCTTTGATACTAGGTGTTCCAGTCTTTCGTAGTAGATTACTCCTACGAATATTTTTGCTTCGATTCTTTTTCCTGTTTTTCCGTCGTACATTACTTCTTTTCCGGTTGGCTTGAATCCGTGTTCTTTTAGTGTTTTTTCCAAATCTTCCTTTGTCTCTGCTTCGAATGGTGTTGCGTCCGTTTTTTCTCCTTCCAGTGCTGCTTTTTTGCTTCCTATTGCTTCTAGAAGGTGTCCTACTGTCATTCTTGATGGGATTGCGTGTGAGTTGAATATCATGTCGGGCTGTATGCCTGATTCGCTCCATGGTAGGTCTTCTTCGTCTTCTATCAGCCCTACTATTCCTTTTTGTCCGGATCTTGCAGCGAATTTGTCTCCTACGAGTGGTGGCATTGTTCTTCTGGTTCTTACTTTTATCAATCTGTTTCCATCTTCGTCTTCCGTTGCCATTACCCAGTCGACTTTTCCCGAGGCGTTTGGCCTGGTGGTTTTTGAATCTTCTTTTCTTTTTTCTTCCATTGGTGCTAGTTCGCTTGATTCTTCCAGGAATCTTGGTGGGCTTGTTTTTCCTATTAGTACTCCTCCTGCTTTTACTTCTGTTTCTGGGTTTGCTGTTCCGTCTTCTCCTAGGTGTGTGTAGGCGTCTTCTCCTCTGTATCCTTGTACTTCTTCCGATGGTATTTCGAATCTGTCTTTTTGTCCTGCTGCATATCTTCTTTCTTTTGCGCTGTATGTTCTCATGTATGCTCCTCTTGCCATTGCTCTTTCCACGCTTCCTTTGTTAAATACTATGGCGTCGTCGATGTTGTATGCTCTGTATGGCATTACTGCTACTACGAAGTTCTGTCCTATTGGTCTTTTGTCCAGCCCTGATTTTTTATCGTATCTGGTGCCCGTCATGGGTTTTTGCGGGTAGAACATGTAGTAGCCCTGTGTTCCCGTTCTTATATGTGAAGGTGGTGAGTAGAATCCCATTGCTTGCCTCATCATTGAGGCTCCTTTTGCTGTTCTTACTGAGAAGGAGTGTTCCACGAATGGGTTTGAGGATGATGGTATTCCGAGTGATAGCGTGGGATGTATTTCTAGATGGGTATGGTCTTCAGTTAGTTCTTCTTCTTTCATTGCTATATATGCATTTTCTTCTTCTTCAGCATCTAGGTATTCTACTACTCCATTTTTCACTAGGTCTTGAAACTCCATTTCATCATTTTTGATTTTTTCGATGTGTTTTTCAGTTAGCTTTGGTTCTCCGTCTTCCACTATTATTAATGGTCTGATTGCTCTTCCAGTATCAGTGTTTATGTAGACTTCGTTGTCGTAGTTTGCTACTGTTAGTGTTTTTGGCAGTTCTCCTCTTCTCCTTTTTTCTCTTATTTCTTCGGCTACTTCTCCAGGGTTTTCGTGGAACCCTATTAGCGATCCGTCGAGGTATATGCTTCCTTTTTCCATTTTTTCCACTTTTTTAATTTTTTTATTCTTCTATTCTTTCAACTTCTTCTATGTCCATGGATCTTACTTGTTCTTCAATTTCTTCTCTGTCTATTTTTTCGGATGATACTGTGCATCCTGCTGTTAGGTGTTTGATCAACCCTACGTTTCCTCCTTCCGGTGATTCTAGTGGACAAATTTTCCCGAAATGTGTTCCGTGTATTTGTCTTGGATCGACCATCTTTCCTTTTCCTCCTATTGGTGCTTTTATTCTTCTTAGGTGGCTTACTTTAGCCATGTAATTCTCTGTGTTCAGCATTTGTGATACTCCTGTTCTTCCTTTTGCCCATTCTCCTCCTCTGAATCCGAATCCTATTCTTTGTGTTAGTGAGTCGGATATTACTAGTGTTTTGATTCTTAGTTTTCTTCCTCTTGCGCTTGTTCTATCTGCTTGGTATTTTATGTCCCTTTTGAATTTGTTGAGTGCTTGTCTGAATTGGTCTTTTATTAGTTCTCCTGATATTTTCACTCTTTTGTTCGCGTAGTGGTCTCTGTCGTCCGGTTTTCTTTTTCCTTTTGCTGTTTTGATTCCTTTTTCCGCCATTCTTACTAGGTAGTGTGCTTTGTTCATCCATACTGAGGGGTCTTCTCCTATGTGTCTGAGTAGGTATCTGTTAAGGTGGTATCTGACTCTTGATTCTCTGTATTCGGGTTTTTGTGTTCTTGCCACTCTTTTCCCTAGTGCTTCTATTGGATCTTCGTCCAGCGCGTCTTCTATTTTGCTGAGGTTGAGTATGACGTCGTTTTGAATGTATGGTTCGTCCGAGAACGCGTTCAGTATGTCGTTCTTGGTTTCCAGTCCAAGTGCTCTTAGTATGTGCATTAGATTCAGGTGTCTTGGGCTGTTTGGGTAGTTTATTTTTAGTTCTCCTCTGTGTTTTCTGGTTACTCTTATTCTGCTTCTGTATCTGCCTTTTTTGGATCTTACTGTGGTTTTGGTGGTTATTTTTCCGTTTCTTTTTTTCTTTGTTGCTATTACTCTGTTCGGTGCGAGTTCTTCCACCCCAATTAGTACTCTTTCGGATCCATTTATTATGAAGTATCCTCCAGGGTCCTCTGGATCTTCATTGGCTTCTATTAGGCCTTGTTTGTCCATGTCGGATAGGTAGCATAGATTGCTTTTTAGCATTACTGGGATTCTTCCCGCGAATACTTCGTCTCTGTCTATTTCTTCTCCTTCCTTTTCTAATGATATATCCATATGTAGTGATCCTGAATAAGTTCTATCTCTTAACCTGGCTTCGTGGGGGAGTATTTTCGCCCTTGCTCCATCTGCTTCAGTTGATTTTGGTCTTTCGGCTCTTATTGAATTTAATTTAACGATTAGTTCTTCTTTATCAGTTTCTATTTCTCCTTGTTGTTCTATTACATCATGGATTTCTTTTTCCATGAATTCATTATAAGATTCGATGTGTTGCTTTGCTAGCGGGTTTTCTTCCATGTATGCTTTTGCTACTTCCCATTTATAGGATGACAACTTCATGCACCTCTTTTGATTTGTTTGGATTTTGGGGTTTTAGTGCCTAGTTTTGTTTTTATGAATTTTTCTTAATTATTTTTAATTCTAGGCATTTGATTTTGGATTAACTTTGAATAACAACTCTGTAATACTCTGTTTTTCCGGCTAATGGATTTTCTCTTGTTATTTCTAGCACGTCTCCTACTTCTGCTTCTATTGCTTTGACTACCGGGTCGTTGTTTTTGATCTTTGGTAGTTCTTTTTTCTCAACTCCGTATTTATCTAAAACTTTTTCTATCTCTTCTTCGGAGAGAATCTCGTGTTTTGGAACTAGTTCGTGGTTTAGAAGTTTTTGTTTATCCACTTTATCTCCTCTTTTCTTTTCTAGGGTTTTCTTTCTTGGTTAGGTATGAGAAATGTGTTTTGTTTTGGGTTTTTTGGTGCTTTGGTTCACTATTTTTTATTGGGCTGTCGGCAGTATTTATTGGTGTGTTGTTTATTTCTTTCACGGGTGTTTTTAAGCGTTTCTGTTTTTTTGCGTTTTTTCGTGTTTTTTTCTTTCATTTTTGCTTTTTCTTGATTCTTTGGTTCAACTTTTCATCTTTGTTTTTTGTTTTTTTGAACGTCCCGC
>PWFL01000028.1 GCA_003553825.1 Candidatus Iainarchaeum sp. | reverse complement strand
CGTCTTTTACTTTCCATTTCTTGTTGCAGGCCATTCCCACTGTGTGTTGTGCAAGTACGTCCAGGCACTGTCTTGGTATTCTGACTCTGTCCAGTTCATCGTTTTCAGCGCATCTTACCATTTCAGTACATTCCAGAGCATCGTCTCTTTCCATGACCATTATTCTTCCTTTTGCAGTGTCGTGTAGTTTGTGTCCTGATCTGCCTATTCTTTGTATTGCTCTTGCAACTCCTTTTGGTGAGGATAACTGTAGAACGAGGTCTATGTTACCTATGTCTATTCCTAGCTCTAGGGAGGTTGAGGTCACTGCTACATCTAGATTTCCTTTTTTTAGGTTTTCTTCCACGTTGAGTCTTTTTTCTCGGCTCATGGAGGAGTGGTGTGCTCCTATGTTGTCCTGGTAGTAGTCGGGATCCTTGTGCTTCAGGTTTTTCACTACTCTTTCCGTTGCTGCTCTTGTGTTGGTGAATATGAGGGTGGTTCTGTGGTCCTTTACTAGTTGATCTATTTTTTCGTACATGGATTGATTTACTTCGTTAGGCGGGGTGTGTATCAGGTCTTGAACTGGTGACTTGACCGATAGATCCATCTTCTTGGATGCTGCCACGTCAACTATTTTGCATGGTCTGGTTTCTTTTGTTGCTACGTTTTTGTACCCCACTAGGTACTTCGCTATTTCTTTTATAGGTGCCTGGGTAGCGGATAGCCCTATTCTGGTGAAGTTTCCATTGTCGTCGTTTCCTCCTTCTTTGCACATTTTTTGTAGTCTTTCCAGTGATATCGATAAATGCGCGCCTCTTTTGTTGCTGCACAGAGAGTGTATTTCATCGGTTATAACGTATTTTATATCTTTTAGTTTTTCCTTGAACTTGGGAGCGTTTAGTATTATTCCAAGGGTTTCAGGAGTTGTTATTAGTATGTGTGGTGGTTTTTCAAGCATCTTTTGTCTTTGGCTGCTTGGTGTGTCTCCTGTTCTGACCAGGCTTCTTACTTCTGGCATGTCTACATCCATCTCTTCAGCTTTTTCCTTTATTCCTTTCAGCGGTTCTTTGAGGTTTCTTTGTATGTCGTTCGATAATGCTCTGAGAGGAGCTATGTAAAGACAATATACCTTGTCCTCGAGTTGGTCTTCATCTCCTTTTAGAAATAGTTCGTTGAGTATGGATAAGAATGCCGACTGCGTCTTTCCAGAACCTGTTGGGCTGCAAATAAGAGAATTCTCTTCATTGTGGATCAGGTTGAATGAGTAGCGCTGTGGAGGAGTTAATTCATCGAACTGGTCGTTGAACCATTTCTTCACGTATGGTTCGAACTCCTCCGGAAGCTCTTCAGATGCTTCCTCCTCTTCAACGTATCTTATCGGTGTTTTTTGTTTTTCAGTCATCTTGATCTTATTTATAGGTTTTTGGATAGTTGTGTTTAGAGCATGAAATTTTTAGAGGTATTTTAAAGGAATTGGATGAGCTTTAAAGAATTTTGATTTTACGTGCTTGTGTTTTTGAGTAGCGTTCTTAATAATGATAGGGGGATTAGGGATGATTTGTACTTATTTGAGTTATTTTCTCTTTTGTTTGTATTTATCTATGAGGTTTTTTATGGTGTCCTTGCTCGGTTCATTTCTTTTTATTTGTCTATAATAGATTTTATCTGGCTCTTCGTGCACTATATCTATTAATAAGGCTTTCTTTCCTTTTTTCTTCAGTTCTTGGAACTTTTCCCTTGACTCGGTGTACTTAGTGTTCCTCATCTGTTTTTCGTTCATTGTTTTTAGTTCGTCTCTTTCTAGAGTTTCTATAATGTCCTGAATTTTGTTTTTGAGTTTGCTTTTCTCGTGTTCCAGCTTCATTATAGTGCTCTGCAGATAGTCTTCTCTTTCTTTTATTCCTTTTTCTTTTTTGAGGTTTTTTACTTCTTTTTTGAGTTCTCTTTTTTCTTCTCTACTTTGTTTTAGTTTTTCCCGTAAGTTTTTCAATTTGTTTTTAAGGTTATCTATTTCTTGTTTGTAGCTCCGTTGTTTTTCATGGTCGTAAGGAGGAACTTGTTTCTCTTGATCATCTTTTTTGTCTTTTTCAATGGTTTCTTCTTTCAGTAATTTCTTTCTCACTACCTGTTGGTATTTTTCAGGGTTTCTGTGTTTTATCTTCTGTAGTTGGGGATGGTAGGACCTGTAAGCTTGTATGGCTGATGCTAGTGCATCTTTCTCGTGCTCGTTGCTTATCATATCGTTGTATTTCCTTGTTAGATTGTTTTTTCTCTCCTGTGATAAATCCTCGTTCGGCACGTTCACTTTGCACTTGAACTGCGTGGCTACTTCTCTCAATGCGCTTGGTAAAGGGTTTTTATCCGTTCCCAGTATCATCAAGCTTCCTTTTTCCCTTATCTCTTTTATTATTTCTTCTTTAGAGTATTTTTTACCGCTCTTTGTTTCGAGAGGATGTCCTTCAGCGTCAAGGAACCCTATCGCTGTGGTTGTGCCCGGATCTATTCCCACTATTAGTGGTTTCTTTTTCAAGTTGAATGCACCTGTGATTTTTATGATTCCAAAAGATTATATATTTTTACGGTCTTGTTTTAAGTGTCGAGAGTGAAAATTATAAGAGGAAGATGATGAGGATGAAGTTCAGTTATCTGGCCGAAAAGTTCAGAGAACTCGAGGGAACCACGAAGAGACTCGAGATGACGGATACGCTGGCCGAGATATTCGGAGAAGCGAGTCCTGAGGAGATAGACAAGATAATCTACCTCACACAAGGACAAGTAAAGCCACCGTTCAAAG
Organism: Candidatus Iainarchaeum sp.; assembly: GCA_003553825.1. Lineage (GTDB taxonomy): Archaea > B1Sed10-29 > B1Sed10-29 > B1Sed10-29 > B1Sed10-29 > B1Sed10-29. The sequence continues at coordinate 228 of PWFL01000028.1, read as the reverse complement.
GAATAGACATAGGCCTTGGTGAGAAGTACGTTCAAGAAGCAATAGCAACCGCAACAGGTTACTCAAAGAAAAAAGTAAAAGAAGAGTTCGATGAAACAGGTGATCTAGGAGAAGCGGCTTCAAAACTCAAGGAAAAGGAACTACAGCAGTCACTGGTGGATAAAGAACTAACTGTAAAGGATGTTTACAAAGGTTTCATGAAGATAGCAACCGCTTCGGGAGAAGGAT
>PWFL01000047.1 GCA_003553825.1 Candidatus Iainarchaeum sp. | reverse complement strand
GGGAACATTGATACGAATCTGGCTGTGTTCCAGAGTTTTGTTAGAAATTTCTTTGCTCCTTTTATTCTTTGTTCCGATATCTGGAAGTCTTCTCCTATGTTGGCTTCTGAGGCTGCCCAGTACCTGATTGCATCTGCTCCGTGTTCTTCTAGCATTGGTTTGGTTGGTTTGAAGTTTCCTTTGCTCTTGCTCATCTCTTCTCCTTTTTCGTTTAGCCCCATTCCATGTATCCATACTTTTCCGAATGGTTTTTTACCGGTTATTTGTATGTTTCTGAGCATGGTGTAGTAGAGCCATGTTCTTATTATGTCTCTTCCCTGTGTTCTTATTATTTTTTCCGGGTATACTTCTTTGTATAGGTCTGTTTTGTCTTTGAATCCTGTTATGTAGAGGTTTGATATGCTTGAGTCCATCCATGTGTCGAATACTCTTTCTTCACCTTCGAATTCTTCTCCACCGCATTCCGGACATTCTTGTATTGGGGGTTCCTCTTTCCATGGCTGGTAGTACTTGTCTATCTCCGGCACTATTGGTTCTTCGCACTGTTTACAGTACCACATGGGTATCTCTGTTGCGTAGTAGTTTCCTCTTGATATTACCCAGTCTATGGTTACTGAGTCTATCCAGTCGTTTAGTCTTCTTTTGTGTTGTTTTGGCAGGAACTCCATTTCGTCCGCTTTTTCCTTTATGTCTTCCAGGAAGTTTTTTTGGTCCAGGTACCATTCGTTCATCATCACTAGCTCTATCTTTGTTCCGCATGCTTCGCAGACCGGTTTTTTATGATTTATCTGTTCTTGTTTGATTATAAGGTCTTTTTCTTCGAGGTCTTTTACTATTTGTTCTCTTGCTTGTTCTATCTTCATTCCCTGGTACTTTCCTGTTTTCTCGGTCATCTCTCTGTCTTTGTTTATTGCTTTTATTGGCTCCACGTCGAGTTCTCTGAATATCTGTACGTCCGTTTTGTCTCCGTAGCTGCATATCATGACCATTCCGGATCCGAATTCTTGGTCTGCTTCGTGGTGTGCCTTTATCGGTACTTCTTTGTCGTATAGAGGTACTTTGATTGTCTTGTTGTGTAGGTGCTGGTACCTTTCGTCTTTTGGATGCACTATTACTGCTTGGCAAGCGGCTAGTAGTTCCGGTCTTGTTGTTGCTATTTCTTTTTCTTCTCCGTTTGGTAGCTGGAATTTTAGGTAGTGTAGTGTGGTTGAGTCTTGTTTGTACTCTAGTTCCGCGTCTGCTATTGTTGTGTTGCATCCCGGGCACCAGTTGTTTGGTCTGTAGTCCTCGTACACGAGGTTTTGGTCCCAGAGTTCTTTGAAGGTTTTCTGTGTTAGTTTTCTGTATTCTTTTTGATCTGTTTCGTAGTAGAATGGTTCTTCTTCTAGGAAGCTCAGCCCGCATCTGTGGAATAATTCGTTTATTAGTTCTTGTGATTCATCGAGCAGTTTCTTGCATTTCTGGTTGAATTTTTCCCTGTCTATCTGTTCTTTTGGTTTGCCTATTTTTTCTTTTGCTCTTCTCTCTATCTTTATTCCGTTTCTGTCAAAGCAGTTCGGGAAAAGTACTTCTTTTCCCTGCATTCGGGCTGTTCTTGCTAACATGTCTATGTAGGTGTATGATATGGTTTGTCCAGGATGCATCGGTCTTTTCTCCGTGCCTGATGGATAGGCTGGGGGTGTGTCTATGGCTATTATTTCTTTGTCCGTGTCCGGGTTGAAGTCGTACAGGTTTTCCTGTTCCCATCTGTCCTGTATCTCTAGTTCTTGTTCCGGTTTCCATCTTTTTTCTTGTAGTTTTGGATCTGGCATTTGTATACCTCTGATTGTTGTTGTAAGTTTCAGCCTTCACTTACCTGTTTCTGGGTAAGTGAGGTTAAGAAATAGGTATGATGATCTTTGTCTTGGTTGTTATCGACGGCATTTTCATCGTTTTGTTTAAGTGCATTCTTCTTTTTAAAGATGGGTTTTGCTTTTTTCTTGGATTTATTTTTTGGTATGAGCCTTAAATAGTTGTTTTTCCTTTTGTATCTTGATGATTGAATTGATTCCGCTGACCGTGGTAATGGGAGTAGATTTGAGCGAGGTAGTGTCTCTTTTAGATATCTTCATGATCAGCTTGTTCAGCCTTGCTTTTTCAGCCATTTTCATTCTCGAGTTCTACGAATTCATATCAACTAGAGATATCTTCAAGTCTGAGGGAGATTATCATTTGAGATTAAAAAGTTTCAAGGATAAGATTCATCCTAATGTGGTTAGAGTTGTGACTGCATTGGAGTACTTGTTTTTGTTTCCGTTGATCGTGTTCTTCTGGGCCTCCGTGTTTTTTGTTATCTTGGTAGTGGCTTCTGAGGCTCCTGTAGTTGGTTCATTTGCTCGTCTTAGGACTATATTCATTTTATCTGTGTCTATAGTGGGTGCTGTGAGGATATGTGCTTATTATAGGAGGAAGATAGCTGAAGATCTTTCCAAGTTATTGCCTTTGGTTCTTGTTGGTAATTTCTTGATCCGGGAGACCTACATGTCTTTCAGTGAGCTGGTGAATAGGTTCGAGGCTATTGGATCGGCTTTTGGAGATCCTGATTTCCTAGTATTCATGCTGAGTTACTTTGTCCTATTGGTTCTGCTTGAGTTTGTTCTAAGAATTATTATGTTGGTTAAGAGCACTTATTCTAAGAAGAAGAAGTTCGGAAGAATCTTTGAAGAAGATGTTGTAGATAATGGTAATGGCCAAGAGGAAAGTAAAGAAGAAGATAAAGAGAATAATGATACTTGGGGTAAGTTAAGTTAGTTTTAAAGTTCTGAAATCTCTTTCAGTATTCTTTTCCAATGTAAACAACTTCTTTTGCTTCTTCTCCACATACTATGCATTTTCCTTTGGCTTCTTCTTCCTTGTGATGTATTGTTCCTCTTACTTTTGCTCCTGCTGTTTCCGATGTTAGTATGTCCGCGCATTTCTTCCCGTCTTTATCTATACTGCACCAGTTTGCTCTGGCTATTTTACCTTGTTCAACTATTTCTTTGACTTCTTTTACTGTTTCCGCGTTTTCTATGTTTCCTTTGAATTTTTCCTGGGCTTGTTTTCTCAGTTCTTTTCTTATTTTTTCCGGTATTTCTTCTATGTACTGTTCGAGTTCTTTTTTATCTATTTCTTCTCTTTCTCCGGTGTCTCTTCTTTTGATTGTTAGTTTTTCCTCTTCTACTTCGTTTTCTCCTATCTCTATTCTGATTGGTGCGCCCATCATTTCCCAGTGGTTGAATTTTTCTCCTGGTGTTGCTTCGGAGTCGTCCAGTTCTACTCTGATGTTTTTGTCTTCGAGTGTTTTTTTCACTTCTTTTGCTGTTTGTTCTATCTCTTTGTTTTCTCCGTGGAGTATTGGAACTATCACTGCTTGGGTTGGTGCTGTTTCCCATGTTAGTCTGAGTCCTTTTTCGTCCCCGTGTGTTGCTATGTATGCTGCGAATATTCTCCCTACGGCTGGTCCAAAGCAGGTTTGCCATACTTGTTTTTCTTCACCATCTCTGTCTTCGTAGGTTACGTTGAATGCTTTTGAGAAGTTCTTTCCAAGTAGGTGTGTGCTCGGTATCTGTAGGAATCTTCCATCGGGCATGAATGCATCCGCTCCGAATGTGTGAACTGCTCCTGAGAATTTATCCCATTCCGGTCTTTTGAAGTAGTGGAATGGAACTCCCAGTTTCTCGGTGATTACTTGTTGAGCTATTTCTATGTCTTCTTCTACTTGTTCTTCTGCTTCTTCTCTGGTTTTGAATGCGTCGTGTGACTCTATCCATTCGAACTCTCTATCTCTTAGTAGCGGCCTGGTGTGTTTGGTTTCGTGTCTCCACACAGGGCATCTTTGATATATTTTGTATGGTAGGTCCCTGTAGCTCGTTATCCATTTGCTGTACATGGTGTACATGACTGTTTCGCTGGTTGGTGTTAGGCCCAGTCTTTCCGGGAGGTCTTTTTTTCCTCCTTTTGTTATCCAGAATACTTCTGGTTCGAATCCTTCTATGTGGTCCGCTTCTTTTTGAAGAATTGACTCGGGTATTGCGTTCGGGAATCTTGCTTTTCTGTGGCCGGTTTCTTTGAGCTTGTGTTCGAGCATCTCCTGTATTTTATCTTCTATGTATTCGGCGTTTGGTCTGTGTGCTACGAATCCCTTAACAGGGTATCTTTTGTCAACTAATTCCGCTTTTTTGAGTATTTCGTCGAACCATTCCGAGAAGTTTTCTTCTTTGTCTATGTTGAATTCAGCCATGTTTTTCACTTTGTTTCTGATTTACCATCAGGTTGGTATGAATGTATTAATCGATTGATATATGGTTCAATCGTTTACGCTTTATGGTTCATTCAATTGTTCTTTGGATCTTTCTTCCTTACGATAACTTTCTTCAGAAAGTTCTCCATTATTGGAGAATCTTTCAAGCTTTTTTTACTTCTAACCTTCTTCTTTTATTCTTTCTATCTCTTTGTGGTCCATTACTTTCTTAACTATCACTATCTGGCCTTGTTCTATTTTTCCCGATAGTTCTTCTTCATCCGGCTTGTCTATTTCGAAGTTTTCGTATGTTTCCATGTCCATTAGCTGTACTCTGTTTCCCATGTCCGCTACTACTTGTGCTTCGTCTCTTTCAACTCTTGGTATTTTTATTCTTTCATCTACTGGGTTCACAAAGCTGTGTTTTGATCCATTTATTATTGATTTTCCTTTTACTCTGGCTTTAGCGCTTCCGTGTTTTCCGGATTTGCTCTTTGATATTGATCTGATCTTGCATGGTTGTTCGTCTATCAGTACTACGTCTCCTTCTTTTAGATCTCCTACTTGGCCTAGTTCGTATCCTGCCATGGTTTTACCTCCTATTCGTTTTTGGTTTTATTACTTTGTTTTGGTGTTTTCCTTTTCGTATTTATGTTTTTATTTCTCTTGGTTTTTATCTTTGTTTCCTTGTTCTTCTTCTTCATCTTCAAGTTGTTTCTTTACATCGCTTTCCTTGTAGCTCTTTATTCCTAGGTAGTAAGCACTTATCAGTCCTAATGCTGTGAGTACCCAGAACTGGAAGAATCTATCTATCACTGTGTGTACTCCCGCTCCTTCCTTTGCTATTCCTGCAGATGATATCATCACCATCCTTGTTCCTTCTATTATTCCTAGACCTCCTGGGAGTATTGGAATCATCCCTGCAGCTCTTGAAACGAATATCAGTGATATTAATAGTGCTGGATTTACTTCTATTCCTATTGCGAGGAACACGAAGTACACTCTCCCTATATCAGCTACCCACATTAATCCTGAGGCACTCATTGACTTTGCCCATAGTTTAGGTTTCTTTATGTATACTCTTAAATTCTCGCTGTGTTCTTTGAAGTCCTTTTCGAGTTTTTCCTCCACGTCTTCGAGCGCTTTGAATCTTTTTATTATTCTTTGGAACTTGTTGATCAGCCACATCACTATCTTCAGTCCAAGTGTCTCCGAGGTAATGGTGTAGTATATCAGTAGGACCATGAAGCTCGTGAAGATCACCAGGAAGATCATTATGATCAGTATCCACAGAGGTAGTTCGAATACGAATAGAGCTATGAGTATTCCAAGCAGACCCATCAGTACGAAGAAACCTAGATCAAATATCCTTTCAGCTATCACAGTTGCCAGAGATTCCTTTGTCTTGCAACCAGTTTCTTTATTCAAAAAATAACTTTTAGCTGCTTCTCCACCTGTTCTTGCTGACGGGGTTAGGTTTGCTATGCTTATACCGGCTAAAGTTATTTGAAGTAGTTTCCATCCGGATATATCTATGTGAGCATCATCCAGTACGAATTTCCATCTGTACATAACACCTATAACAGCTACAACCTGGAAGATCAAGGCAATAGCGAGAAATCTAGGTTCAACTGTTCTTAGAACCTGGATTAGTTCTCCTCTATCCATGAATAAGTAGATGAAGAATAATACACCGAGTCCTAGTGCAATCGTGGTGAACAGTACTTTTTTCAATTTCAGATTAATCCGCTCCTCTCGAATACAGGGTTTTAATTATTTCCAATTTATTATATGTTAATGTATTTATGCTCTGGACATTCTACCTGTATTAAAAGAACTCATCAATACATTTAATTAGCTCCATGAACATAAACCCAGTACAAGGCTAATTATTAAATAACCCAAAGGTGACTCAAGTGCTTGAAAAGGTAAAACAGAAACTAAAGAAAAAACACGATAAAGATGTTCCCAACATAGCTCTATTCATAGACGGTCCTAACATGCTTAGGAAAGAATTCGACTACGATCTATCCGAAATACAAATAGAACTAGAAAAACTGGGAAAACTAAAAATAGGGAAAGTTTACCTGGATCAATACGCACCTGAAAAACTAATAGAAGCAGTAACAAACCAAGGCTTCGAGCCAATAATGATAACAACCGCTGATGTAGACGCGCCAATGGCAGCAGACGTCATGGAAGCAGGGTACAACGATAATATAGACAAAGTATCGGTAATGACAAGGGACTCCGACTTCCAAAGAGTACTTCTAAAAGCAAAGGAAGAAGGAAAAGATACAATAGTAATAGGAGCACAGTCAATGGCAGCCGCACTTCAAAACACCGCTGACCAAACAATAATAATCTAAACTCATTAAAATAACCACGCCTACAACTAGAAAGCTTTTAAATAAAACAAATACTTCCTAATTACAATAAATTGGAGAAAAATTCTGAAAAATCAAAAAAATAAAAAGGATCCAAAATGAAAGTTCCAACAGGAGAACCCGTTGAAAGAGGAAGAAAAGTCCAAAAAATAAGCCCTAAACCCACAATCCAAACACTGATCGAGAACGACTTCACAGGATACAACACAATCACCATACACGGAGAAACAGGACTGGAAGAAGGAGTAATAGTATACAAGGACGGATACATAATAGGAGCCGAATACATATACTTCAAATACAACAAAACATACATAGCGGAAGAAGGTCTTGAAAGAGCACTAAACGCTTTAAACTCAAAAAACGGAATAATGGACACATATAAACTATCATCACATCAACTACAACTCGCCAAGACCATGAACGAAGAAAACATGCTACAAGAACCCATAGGAAAAGAAGAACTAGAAGTACCAACAACCTTCAACAAAGAATACGAAGAACAACTAATGAAAAAAGAAACAAAAGAACTAACACAGTCAGAACTACTGAAAAAATACGGACTAACACAACTAGAGACCTCCAAAGACACAGGAGGACAACTAGTACAGAAAGCAAGACAGGAACACAGAACACTTGAAAAATTCCTTGAAAAAGAAAAAGAGGAATAACAACACAAAACATAAAAACATAAGAAAACAAGAAACAAAAAAGGAGACGGAGAACATGAGCTTTAAAGAAAAAATGTACGCACTAGCAAACAGAAAACCACGAGAAGAAGAGATAAGGGAAAAAGTAAAAATAATCCACGAATTAATCCAGGAAAAACTCGAACAGGAACAAAGCGTGGAACAAGAAGAACCGGAAATCGAAGAAACAACCACGGAACAAATCAAAACCGATTTCTACCTCGACGCACTGGCAGTAGCGAACAAAAAAGGAGAAATAATCAAAGCGGATGAAAAAGAAGATTTCAAAAAACTACTCCAAGATAAAAAACTACCGCAGTACGTAACCGAACAGTTCCCGGACACCAAGCTATTCACAATAAGAAACAACGGACAGAACAACCTGATATACAGGGAAGAAGACCGGTTCTACCTGATGAAAACACCAGGAGACATGTCAATACCGGAGATAAAAAGAATAACGGAAAAACTAAAATAAAACAAAAACACAAAACAAACAAGGATAAAAAATGGCAGAAGAAGAAAAAGGCAGAAAAATATGCATAAGCTCCGGAAAAGGAGGAGTGGGAAAATCACTAATCACACTAAACCTGGGACTATCAATAGGAAAAACAGGAGAAGATGTAATAATACTGGATGCAGATATAGACATGGCGAACCTGGAAATGATGCTAGGAATGCAGGGAAGACCAATAACACTACAGGACGTTATGAGAAACCAAGCAAACATACAGGACGCCATCTACGAAATCCCAGGAGAAGAAGCAAGATTCGTGCCAGCAGGAATATCACCCACACAGTTCAGAAGAATGGATCCCGATAAACTAAAAAGAGTAGTGGACAAACTAGCGGAACAGTGCGACATACTGCTGATAGATTCACCAGCAGGAGTAGGAAAGGACACAATAGCATGCTTCAACGCAGTAGATGAAGTATTCCTGGTAGTCACGCCCGAAACAATCTCTGCAGCCGACGCATCAAAAACAAAGAAAGTAGCGGAAAAAATGGGAGCAGAAATAAAAGGAATAATACTCAATAGACTACACGAAAAAAGATACGGAATGAACGACAAAGAAATCACCACTTTACTAAACGCACAGATACTAACCAAGATTGAAGAAGAACCGGAAATAAGAAAAGCAATAAAAGAAGAAGAACCAGTAATAGCACACCTGCCCGAAAGCCAATTCACAAAGAAAATAAAAGAACTAACACAAAAAATAACCGGAAAAACATACACCGAAGAAATAGAAAAAGGAATAATGGATAAAATCAAGTCAATATTCAGCAGATAACCACTACAAATAAAACTAAAAGAACACACAAAATACAAAGGTGATTAAAATAGCGGACAGACCATTTGACTTCCTGGACCAAGCGATAGACAAACAAATACTAGTACACCTCAAAGAAGGAAAAGAAGTGCGAGGAAAACTACAAGCATTCGACCAACACATGAACCTAGCGCTAAGCAATGCAACGGAGCTGGAGAACGGGGAGAAGAAACAAAAAATTGGACAAGTGATCCTAAGAGGAGACAACATTTTCTACATCTCCACCTAGAACAAAGAAAACCACCCAGGACACAAAATCCAGAAAGTACAACAACAATGCTAGGAACAGGAATAACCAACAAAATAAACTCAACTAGCAAAAGGGCCCGTAGATCAGTGGAAGATCATGCCCTTGGCGAATCAAGGAAACAATCAATTCTAACCAAGATCCAAAATGGGCAAGGCCGTGGGTTCAAATCCCACCGGGTCCATGAATCCAACTATCACTTATATAAAATCTACCTACCTTAATTGACCTAGTGATCGAGATGAATGGATTGGGAAAAATAGGGAAAAATAAAAAGATTATAACTCCAATACTAATAGCTATTATAGCAGCAGTAGCAATAGGAACCTATATCGGAATACCAAGAGGACCAGGAGGAACAGTAACAAGGTTCTACGGAGAGATAAACGATGGAGACTTCGAAGCAGCATCTGGATACGTAGTAGAAGAGGATGTAGAGGAATTTAAAGACACGATGTTAATGGGTGGAGCAGAAGAAATGGAAGAGGCAATGCAGCAAATAGAAGTAGAAGGGGATATATTAAATGAAAAAATAACTAATGGAGAAGCAACTGTAGAAGCAGAAATAACAATGAATATCGGTAGCCCGATGACTGGAGAGGATACGGAAGAAAAAATGCAGGAAGAATTTGAACTAATCCAGCAGGACGGGGAATGGAAAATAATCTACATGTAAATCAAAGTAAAAAAAAACACGAACCACTTCACTTATATACTCTTCATTCGTTTAAGAAAACAAGCGTATTCGGAGGTGAACAACTTGGAGAAACTCAAAGATAATAAGAAAATAATTGTGCCTATCCTCGTAGTTCTAGTGGCCGCAGGGCTCTTCATAGCAATGAATTTTATAGGTACTACAGGTCCTTCAGGAACTGTTTCAAGTTTCTACAGCGCCATGGATAGAGGAGACTACGAATCAATGGCGGAGTATATTCCATCAGAGGAAAGAGAAGCATTTAAATCAGAAATGGAGCAAATGGCTGAATTAGGCATGGGAGACTTCGAACAGGTAATGGAAGCAATGGACGTAAATGTAGATATAATAGATGAAGAAATAACTAATGGAGAAGCAACAGTGGAAGCAGAAGGGACAATGGCAATAGAGATGATGGGATTCGAAGAAACCGATACCCAAACAGTCACTCATCACTTAGAACAGGAAGAAGGTAGATGGGTAATAGTTGATGCTGAAGGAATGGGTCCAATGGGTTATTAAAACGGTTTAAATCCATCCAAACCCTCCTTTTTCTTTATTCTTAATTAAATTAGAGTTAGTGGTCGAGAGATAAAAGTTTCTAATATTCTTCAATTATCTAAAAATTTAGATTAATCTAGAGCCTTTCCATCTTGACTGAGGTTCCACCAGGTATTTTTGATCCTGCTCTCTTCATTGATTTCCTACCGAGTGCCTTGTTCTCGTCCTTTACCCACACGCTCATTATTCTCTGGTTCTTGTTGGCTCTGACAGCTCTTCCGCTTGGCCTTCCAAAGGATTTCCTCATACCTTCGGAAACTCTGTCCGCTCCGGCTCCACTCGCAAGCGAGTGTTTTCTCAGACATTGATGTGGATAGGTTCTTATTTGAAGGAAATAGGATTCAAGACCTATCTCTGATTCAAGAGGCTTGTTAGCGTTTATCCTAGCTGATTCAAGAGCTTCATCTCTAATCTGCACGTCAGAATCCACGACTAGATCAAACCTTATATCAGCATCTTTTTTATCCATTTTACCTATTTCGAATGACCTGATTATAGGGTCACGGATTCCTTTAACGTAAGCTTTATCTGTCTTGGTGCTGGCCGTTCTTGTCCAAGGCCTGTCGTGGTCTCTATATGTGTAGGCTGGTCTCTTTCCCATGATCATCACTTTTCTTGCATTTAGTTTTTAAACGCTTTCTTTAAATCACTTTAGATGTAGAAACACATCCACTTAAAGAATATACTTAATGAGAATCCAAGTATTTAAACAATTGGAAACATCACGAGATTTTCCACTAATCCCACTTTTATAGAAAATGACTTAATGAACCGAGTTAAGAAAATAATTATGGCTGAAGAAAATAAAGAGATTGAAAAAACAGTTGAAGAAAAAGCGGAGGACTTTGGAGAAGAAATGGAAAAGATAGGGGAAAGAATAGGTAGAAGAATTGAGCAAAAAATTGATAAAAAATCCTTTTCACAAAGAGTATTCGGAACTCTTCTCCCTTTATTACAGTCAATACTAGGATTAATAATAATAGGGATAGCTGTACTAGCTATTGATGCGCTGAACTCACATCTAGGAAGCGGTTTCCTGCTTAGCTTAAGTCTTTTCTTAACAAATAATCTAGGAATACTCTTCATTATTCTGCTAATATTCTCGTATGTGTCCTACTTTCAGAAAAACTTCAGGCACCTGCACAGAGTCTTTTCCCCAGTTTTCGCTGCCTTCGCGATCACTGTATTCTTCTGGATAATCGCTAGCATACTCGGAATGGTGAGAATCTCCGTAGGAAGATTCTCCTTTGCCTCCATATCCAATATAATTATGAACAACCTGTGGAACATATTTATATTCTTCATGATAATATTATACCTGATAGTGATGGTAAAAATGAACATGAATACCCCTAACAAGCCAAAAAAAGAAGCCCGTAAAAAAGATGAGAAAAAAGAGGAAACAGAAAAAACGGAAAAGAAAGAAAACCAAGAAGAAATAAAACGACTTTACAGATCTAGCAAAGAAAAGATACTCGGAGGAGTAGCAGGAGGGATGTCTGAATACCTGAAAGTAGATCCAGTTCTACTAAGGCTACTGTGGGTAGCTTTAATCCTTCTATCAGGAGGATTCGGACTAATACTGTACATAATATGCTGGATAATCATACCGAGAAACCCAGAACACGAATGGTGAAAAGAACAAGTAGCTAAGGATACTCCAAAAATAGAGCCCAATACCCCTCTCAAAAAATAATCGTTTAAAAAAGAGGAAATACACAAATACTACACCTGTAAACAGAGAAACACTACATCTCTAAAATTACACCAACAAACAGAACTAAAGGTGAGAAAAATGACAACAGCGAGCAAATACATCAGAAAGAACTTCGAGAAATCCAAAAAAGGAGAGGACGAAGGACTCAAAAAAGCACACAAAGGCAGACTCCAAGAATGGAGAAAGGACCCAACCATAAAGAAAATTGAAAAACCAACCAATCCAGTAAGAGCAAAAGAACTAGGATACAAAGCAAAACAAGGATTCGTAGTAACCCGAGTAAAAGAAACAAAAGGATCAGGACTGCACAGAAGAGTGAACAAAGCAAGAAGACCAAAAAGAATGGGAAAAAGAAAACTAAAAAGAGCAAAATCACATCAAAGACAAGCGGAAGAGAAAGCATCCAAAAAATACTCAAACCTAGTAGTTATAAACTCCTACCTAGCAGGAGAGGACGGAAACAGAAAGTACTACGAAGTAATAATGGCTGATCCAGAACACCCAAATATAAAAAACAATTCAGAAACCGAATGGATAACACAAAAATCCTCAAAAAACAGAGCACAGAAAGGAAAAACCTCAGCCGGAAGAAAAGGAAGAAACAAATAGAACGATTCTAACTCAAATCCTGATTTAAAACCAATACAAAAAACCAAGGTAGCCCATGGAAAAACTAGCTCATTACCTAGAACTAAGAACACTACAGTACCCAGCAGAGGACGAAGAAGGAATAAAAAAAGCAATAAACACCGTACTAAAACTAGAACCAGAGAAACTGGAAGAAAAAATCAAGACACAGGAACTGGAATCACAGGAAGGAGCAAAGATAAAAAAACACAGCTACAAAACCGAAAGATGGAGCGAAGTAAAACAGATAATAAAAACCATCTTTCAAGAAATCCAAAAACCCGAAAAACTCTACCACCACCTCGATTCTGAAAAAGGAGAGTTCTACATAAGGCTCGACAAACAAAAACTCCACGAAGGAAAATTCCAGTTATCCAAAAAAGGAGACGTAGTACACATCAAAATAAAGATAGCATCCTACCCATTCAGAAAAGAAAAGATCAAGAAAAATCTAAAAAAACTAATCAACACCGAATGAAAAATAAAGATTATATCAATCCATCAATGCCTCTAATCTTTTATTCAATCCATTAAACAGCTTTTCTTTCTTACTTTCAGTTAAACTAAACAGTTTTTTCTCCACCATCTTATCTGAAATCGTGAATATATAGTTCAATTTTATCACGCTGTCCCTTACTGCTCCCTCCTCTTTTGAAAGAGTAATACCGTTCATATCTAAATTGCTAGTTATCCCTGCTATTACTAAGTTATCTTTTTCTTCGAAAAGTACAACTGCAGGTCTCTTCTTTGTTTCTACTTGATCCGTGAAAGGAACTTTGGCCAGAATTACATCTCCTGCTTCAGGCATTTTCCCATACCTCGTCCTCTTCATTATCCCACAGTTCCCTCATTTTGGGTTGCTGTGCTCTGAGTAAAAATTCGTTTAACTGGTTTCTCTCCTTCATCTTTCTATAATTCCTTACCATCTTCTTGATTAGGTTGTTATAGGTCTGTCTAGGGTACTCCTT
>PWFL01000008.1 GCA_003553825.1 Candidatus Iainarchaeum sp. | reverse complement strand
CAGAGTGGGATGGATCACTATCAGGAGCAAGGTTAAAGGAAGCAATAAGCTGGAAAAAACTAAAAAAAGAATCAAAACACGTTACCATACCAGGAGAAGCTACAGCAATACTTCCAATACTCATCTCAAACTTCATAAAAACGAAAGAATAAACAAAAAACAAAGAAAAAACACCTTATAAATAACAAAGTTTTTATACACACAGTTCCTTTTACAAACACTAACCACCAAAAAAGTGGATAAAATGGAAAGAGAAAAAACCGGAATACCAGGACTGGACGAACTAATACAGGGAGGAATCCCAAAAGGATCAATATCACTAGTATCAGGATCACCCGGTACAGGAAAATCCATACTGTCACAGCAATTCCTAAGAGAAGGAGTAAAAAACCAAGACCAACGATGCTTATACATTTCATTCGAAGAAGAACCAAATAGCATAATAAAACAAGCCAAAGGATTCGGATGGGACTTTAAAGAACTACAAGCATCACAAAAACTAAAAATAATCTACAACGATATAACTAAGAGAACACTAGACGAGAATGAAACCTACATAGATATAATAAAAGGACAGATAGAAAGATACGATCCAGACAGATTAGTAATAGATTCACTAACACCCTTATCAAACTTCCCAGTATCCTTTGAAGAACTATCACAGTACGGGTTAGCAACCGATTTCGACAGATTCTCACCAATAGGAATACAACAAGATCTTCTGATAAGACTACAAATGCACAAACTAATAAACGCTGTACGAAGCGAAGAATGCACCTCCATACTGATCTCAGAGATAAAGAAAAATAGCAAATGGATGTCAGCCGACCACGTGACAGAATTCCTAAGCGACAACGTTCTACTATTGAAATATCCTGGTGGAAACATCAAAAGAACTCTCAAAGTAGAAAAAATGAGAAGCACAGACCACTACGAAGACGAAGCAGCAATGGACATAACAGAAGACGGAATACAGGTCGAAAAAATAGAAGAACAATTCAAATAAACCTCAATCAAAACAATTAAACTCCAATCCTACATGTGTATACAGCAAATGTAGTGCCTAAAATAAGAGCAAAACACAAAAACTTCTAAATACCACAATCAACGAACAAAACAGATTCAAAGTAAAGATAAAACCCAAAGACACCAATACAGATTAATAAAACCAATAAAATAAGTAAAAAAGACTTGAAAAAACACGAGGGAAAAAATGCAGAAACACATACAACTACCAAGCAACTTCTGGATAGGTAAAAACGCGTTGGAAAATCTTGAAAAATACAAGGAAAAAAACACATTAGTAGTAACCGGGCCAACAACACGGAAAGTAGCCGGAGATAAAGCCGCTGAAATACTTGAAACAGATACGCTAATAGTGGAAGAGCCCACCACCAAAGAAGCAGAGAGAGTGGAAAAAGAAATCAAAGAAAACGATAAAGACATAGCCATAGCAGTAGGAGGAGGGAAAGTAATAGACCTAACAAAGTCCGGGAGTTACAGAGCAGGTAAAAAATTCATATCAATACCAACAACATTAGCCAACGATGGAATAGCAAGTCAAATGGCCTCATTACAAGAAAATGGAACTAGAGAATCAAAAAAAGCAGAAACTCCAGAAACAGTGATAGTGGACTCGGGAATAATAAAAAACTGCCCGTATGAACTAATAAGAGGAGGAGTGGGAGACACATTATCGAACCTAACAGCAGTTAAAGACTGGAAACTGGGGCACATCCTAAAAGACGAATATTACGGAGATTATTCATCCTCATTAACAAAGATGGTTGGTGAACTCGTTAAAAAAAGAGCAAAATCAATACAAGAAAGATCAAAAACAGGTTTAAGTACATTAACAGAAGCACTAATATCATCAGGAGCAGCAATGGGAATAGCAGGCAGTTCAAGACCAGCATCAGGATCAGCAAATAAATTCAGCCACACGTTGGATAAAATAGCGGACAAATCCGCATTACACGGAGAACAATGCGGAGTAGGTGCAATAGCAATGAGCTACCTACAAGGAGAAAACTGGAGAGAAATAAAAAACGCTCTAAAAGACGCCGACGCTCCTACCACAGGAGAAGAACTAGGAGTGCAAGACGAAGTAATGATAGAAGCAATGGTAAAAGCAAAACAGATAAAACCCAAGCGATACACTATAATAGAACATATAGGAATAAATCGAGAGATAGCGGAAAACGCATTAAAGAAAACTGAAATAATATAAACAAAAGGTGATGAACATCAAAATCAAAAAACAACTCGAAAAAACCATAAAAGAAGAAGGCGCATGCCACCTAACCCTGATAGACCCGGACGAACAAACACCAAAAGAATCACTAGAAATGGCGAAAGAAGCAGAAAAAGCAGGGAGCGATGGAATAATGATAGGAGGGTCAGGAGTAGATCAAGACGCAACAAGAAAAACATGCGAAAAACTAAACAAGAAAATAGACATACCAAAAATCATATTCCCAGGAGACACATCCAGCATAAACAAACACGCGGACGCAATATTCTTCATGTCCCTACTGAACTCCCGTTCAAGATACTGGCTGTCAATGGCACAAGCATTTGGATCATTCAGCGTTAAAAAAGCAGGACTAGAACCAATATCAGTAGGATACCTGATACTCGAATCGAGCAACAAAACAAGCGTGGAGTTCTACGGAGACGCAAACATAATACCAAGAGACAAGCACAAAATAACAGCAGCTTTCTGCCTAGCAGCACAATACATGGGAATGGACTACGCCTATCTAGAAGGAGGGTCAGGAGCAAACGAACCAGTTCCAAATAAAACAATAAAGCTGATAAAACAACAAACAGAAATCCCAATAATAGTAGGAGGAGGAATAAGAAATAAAGAAACAGCAAGAGAAAAAGTAAAAGCAGGAGCAGATGTAATAGTTACAGGCACAATAGCAGAAGAAGCAGAAAACACTAAGAAAAAGATAAGGGAAATAGTAGAAGGAACCAAATCCAAGTAAAAATAATTCTAAAACAAGCCTCAACTGAAAATAGAGGATTCAATTGAAAGAGCTAGACCTAAAAAGAGGAGGAGGACAAGTACTAAGAACAGCTACAGCACTAGCAGCTGCTACAGGACAAGAAGTAAAAATAAAAAACATTAGAGGAGCAAGACCAACACCTGGATTGAAAGAACAGCATCTAAAAGGAGTAAGAGGTATAGCGAAGATCACGAACGGAGAACTAAAAAAAGATAAAAAAGGATCAACCGAGATAGAATTCAAACCAGGGAAAACCATAAAACCAAAAGTAGAGATAGATATAGAGACAGCGGGATCTATTGGATTAATTTTACAACAATTCCAGATACTAGCACTGGAAAAAAACATAGAAATAACTGTAAACGGTGGAGGAACACACGTAAAATGGGCTCCACCAGTAGAATACATGTCAAAAATATTCCTACCATTAATGAAAAAATATAACTATAAAGGAAAGATAGAGATAGAAAAAGAAGGATTCTACCCAAAAGGAGGAGCAAAAGTAAAAGCAAGATTAAACGGAGAGAACTTAAAAGAAATAAATATCAAAGAAAGAGGAAAACTGAAAAGAATAACAGGGATATCAAAAGCAAGCAAGCAATTAAAAAGATCAAAAGTAGCGGAAAGACAGAAAAAAGCAGCGGAAAGAGAACTAAAAAGAAAAAAAGATAATGAAATAGAGCCAGAAATAGAACAAAAGTACGTTGAATCATTATCACCAGGATCAGGGATTATATTAAAAGCAGAAACGGATAAAACGATTATAGGAGCTGATCAAGTTGGGGAAAGAGGAAAACCAAGCGAAGAAGTGGGGATGGAGGCATCAGAAAATCTAAGAGAAGAACTAGACTCAGAATCCTCGGTTGATATACATATGGCTGATCAATTAATACCTTACATGGGCTACTTAGATGGAGAAAGTTTTTTCAAAGCTAGAAAGATAACTCAACACATGAAAACAAATATAGAAATAACTAAAGAACTCTTGAATACTGAATTCATTGTAGAAGAAAATGTGGTAAGATGTTTAGGTAGAAACAGTACCTAAAAAAGGAGCTAAATCTAGATAGTTGCTTGCACCAAATAGAAGAATGCATCTCCAAATATCAAACTGATTAAAAGAGCTATGAATATGTAAGGCACGAATACAGGCAAGTTCTCACAGACCAATACTTTCTCATAACCCTTCTCTTCTGCCTTCTTCTTAACCTTCTTGAGTTCAGGAGGAGTGAATGTTTTTCTCCAGAGCCCTAAATCTTCTTTCTTCTGCTCTTCAATTCCTTCAAGAGCTAAAACATCATCATCGTTTAATTCAGATATTGGTTTCTCAACACTGTAGAAAATTCTCACCATATCATCCTTGAAAGGGATCAGTGAAAGAGTTATAGCCATCGGGATGAATAAAACTAAGAAAGCTGGGGTTAGATAAGCCCATAAAACCAAGAAAGGAATTAATAACATGCCTAATAGGATCCCTTTTCTTACCTTACCTGAAAAATTATCTATTTTATGTTTATTCTTGAATATTCTGTAATGGCTCTTTATTGACACAGCGAACATCGGTCCAATTATCCCAGCTAAGATGAATATTGAGCCAACAAAAGGATATACTGGACTTACAGGATTAATCCCTATATACTCGGCTAATGGTTTCATAACTTCAGGATAATAAGGAACTAGTAAGGCTATTGCAGTGAATAGTTTTACATCTCCCCCTCCTATCTGTCCAAATGAATACATTAGGAAACCCAGGCCAAATACAGCTGCTGCTACCCCATAAACAAATATCAGATCATTGTATACAATAGGAGCCAGAATTGCTCCTGAAGCTATCATAAAATGGCTTAATTTATCGGGAACTATCCCTGTTTTATAATCTGTATAGGCGGCTATGCCAGTCCCTATTATCAGTATAGCTAGGTTAATCATCATCGGATCCATGTACCTTCACCACGTTCAGTTTCTTGGTTTCCAAGCTGTTTTTCATTATTTCAGCAAAGCTAGGACGGGTTCTACCGTAATCACCTGAAACAAGCTCTTTGATATAAGCCCCTGCTTCGGCTCTCACCTTTGCTTTAAATTCATTATCGTTTACTTTTTCGGTTTCTATTACCTTTACGTTTCTCTTTCTTGTTTTATCAGCTCTTCTATGATTCACTCTTGTTGGTGTTCTCTGTTCTATCTCTCTATCTTCGAACTCTTCCTGTATTTTATTTAAATCATCTTTACTTACTTCTTGTTTTGCTTTAACCCATACTTCGTAAGTTTTATCACTTCTTTTTGATTTTAACTCTACTACCTTATCTTTATCCGAATATTCCAATTCACTTACCTCTATTTTACCTTCTGAATTTTCCTTTATTTTTTGATGAAACTTATCTAGATCAATTCTTCTTTTTACTGGATTTACTGCTTCTAAAACAAATGGTCTGCCGTTACCAAGCATTAATGCATCTCTATCTTCTCTTCCCTGTCCGTGAAACTTTGATTCTTCAGCCTTAGTCATTTCTAATAAAGGTTTTTCCATGATCCCTTGTACTGTATACGGAAATTGTTGGCCTGTATTATCACATTCTTCACATCCTGATCCTTCGCAGTGGGTGCAGGGCCATTTTGTTTGAGGTATTCCTCTTTCAAGTTTTTTGTATCGTCCGTAGATGTAGATTGATTTTATCTGTGTTTCTATCTTGTTCTCCTTGAAGTTCAGGATGAATGTTATGTCGGGATCTTCGAATTCGGCTTCTGTTCCTGTTTTTTCTTCTAATTTTTTCCCAGTCTCTCTATTTATCTGTCTTTTTATTGTTTCCGCGTCTTCTGGTGTTATCTCTGTCCAAATTTTCTCTTCGTTCTCTGCTATGCCTCCTGGTACTTTGGTCCCTACTAAGAAATTGCTGAACTCCCATTTTTCAGTTTCTTCCATCAGTTTTGAATGCATTTCAGGTAATTCAGTTAATAGGCCTTCGCAGAGATAACAATCCGATTTTATTTCCGGTTCAGGTTGTTCTTCTATTATTTTATCTATTTCTGGTTCTGTTTCCGCTTTTCTAAGTGCTGCTCCTATCAATCCATTCGATATTCCTTGGTGTCTTAGGGTTATCTGTCTTCCTAGACAGGGGTCGCATATTTCTCCTTTTTCCATTAGTGTTTTCTTAATTTCAATTGAGTTCATATGTTTCTTCCTCTTCCTTTTCTTCGTATATCTTCTTTATCGTGATTTTTTCATTTATTTTAAGAGTCACAAAACTCGGTTTTGAACGAGTTCTTCCTCCGCTAGGTGCTCCTGTGGCTGATCCCGGGTTTATGAGAATTTTTTCGTTTATTTTATCTATATTTAGTTTATGTGTGTGACCGTGTATTAGGATGTCGGCTCGGTTTTCTTGTGCTATGTATCTTAATTGATCTTTATTTCCTCTTGGATTTACTTGATCACCGTGAATCATCATGATCTTTGTTCCTTGTTCTTGTATTTGTACTGAATCGGGCTGAGTGATTCTATCCATATTTCCTTTTACTGTCTTGGTTTTTGCTATTTTTTCCAGCTTTTTGAGGATGTTTTGTTGTATTAGGTCTCCTGTGCAGAGTATGAGTTCAGGTGACTCTTCTTTTAGTTTTTTATTTATTTTTTCAGGTATTTTAGGTGATCTTGTGGGTATGTGGAAGTCTCCTATTATAGCTATTTTCATTTTAAGACCTTTTTAGAATAGGCCGCCTCCGCCTTTTTTCTGCATCTGCTGCATCATCTTTTTCATGTCTCTGCTCTTTCCTCCTTTTAGTCTCTTGATCATCTTCTTACCTTTGTTGAAGTGTTCTATTAGTTCTTTTACTTCTTCCTGTGTTCTTCCTGATCCGTTTGCTATTCTTTGTTTTCTGTTTTGGTTCATTAGATCTGGGTTTTTCAGTTCTTCGTTTGTCATAGAGTCCAACATGTATTTATACTTCTGCATTTTCTCTTCTGTGGCTTGTAGTTCTTCTTTTGAAATCTTATTTTGTATTCCTAATGCATTGAATATCTTGCTTAGGGAACCCATCTTGTTCACTGCTTCTAATTGTTTGTAGAAGGTTTGAAAGTCGTATTTTCCTTTCATCATCTCTTGCGGATCCAGTTCTGTTTCCTGTGTTGCTCTTTGAACTCTTTTCAGTAGTTCTCCTAGATCGGGTTTTCCAAGCAGGTTCGCTACGAAGTCCTCAGCATTGAATACTTTGAATTCATCTATCTTTTCTCCTGTACCTATGAATGCCACTGGCACTTCGGCTTCTGAACAGGCGGTTAGTGCTCCTCCTGCTTTTGCTGAGGTGTCTGTTTTTGTTACTATTACTCCTGTTATGCCTATTTCGTTGTTGAAATCGTTTGCTATTCTTTTAGCGGTTTGTCCTGTGTCAGCCGATGCTACTAGGAAGGTTTCTTCTGGTTTTAGTTTTTTCTCCAGCTGTTTTATCTCGTTTAAAAGTTCTTGATTGACGTTGTCTCTTCCTGCTGAGTCTATTATTCTTACATCGTATTCTTCAGTTTCTTTTAGGTATTTTTCAAGTACTTTGAATGCTTCTTTTGCTTCCGGTTCTCCGTATACATCTATGTCAGCCTTTTCTCCTAGTTGTTGTAGTTGTTCGTAGGCCGCCGGCCTGTCCACGTCGGTTGTTATGGCGCAGGTTTTCATTCCTCTTTTTGAATAGAATTGAGCTAGTTTTGCTACTGTGGTGGTTTTTCCCGATCCGTATAATCCTACTAGTAGTATGTCGTGGCTTTTCATTTTTGGTTTGTATTCTTCTCCACCCAGCACTTCTTTCAGTTCGTTGTAGATGAGTTTTGTGATGTATTCTTTTTTTGATACTCCTTTTGGTGGTTTTTTTTCCTTTATTTTTTCTTTTATATCGTCAGTGAGTTCTTTAACTAGTTCTACTGATACGTCTGCTTGTATTAGTATTCTTTGTATGTCTTTGGTTATTTCTTGGATTAGTTCTTCATCTATTACTCGTGATTTGGTTATTTTATTCATCACGCCTTGCAGTTTATCTAACATATTGTCACCTTGTTTTTGCGATTTTTATTCGGGTATTATGTTATTTATGAACCATTGTTTTTTAAATGGTTTTAAGTCCTCTAGGTTTTGTCCCACGCCTATGTAGTGTATTGGTTTTCCCACCGTGCTTGGTAGGGATAGTATGCATCCTCCCTTTGCGTCGGTGTCTACTTTGGTTATTGTGAAGCCATCTATTCCTATTTTTTGGTTGAATTTTTTTGCTTGTTCCACTGAAGCGTTTCCCGCTACTGCTTCGGTAACGTACATAGATTTATCTGGTTTTGTTACTCTTTTTATTTTTTCTAGTTGCTGCATCAGGTTTTTATTCAGTTCGCTTCTTCCCGCGGTGTCTATTAGGACCACGTCTTTGTTGTTTGTTTCAGCGTGTTCTTTCGCGTCGTAGCAAACTGCTGCTGGATCGGCTCCGTATTCGTGTTTTATCAGTTTTGCATTCAATTTTTCCGACCATTTTTCTATTTGTTCTATGCTCGCTGCTCTGAATGTGTCTGCTGCTGCTAGTACTATTTCCATTTCTTGTTCCTGTAGCATTTTACCTATTTTAGCTATGGTAGTTGTCTTTCCATGTCCGTTTGGACCTAGGAACAGCACTAGATATGGTTTTTCTTCGTCTTTTAGTTCTTTTATTTCTTTGTGCAGGTATTTCTCCGGTTCTTTTAGATGTTCTTCCAGGGTTTGTTTTACGGTGTTTTTGATTATTTGGGTGATTTTTTCCTTTGCTTTTACTTCTCTCCCGGTTAGAGATTCTTTTAACTGGTTTTCTATCTGTTCCGCTACATCTAGAGAGACATCTGCGGATAATAGGGAGAGACGGAGCTCTTCTAAGGGTTTTTCTATATCTTTTTCCTTTATTTTTGCTTCTCTTTTTATCTTTTTCTTTATTTTTGTCTCTAGGGATGGCTTGGCTTCGAGTTTCTCTTCTTCTCCCAGGAACTCCTGGAATTTGTCTCTGAGTTTATTGAACATTTTCTCTATTTTTTGTATTTTTATTCGGACTGTTGTCTTTGTTGTTGTATTTGTTGGGCAATTTGCTGGTATTGTCTTTGCAGTTTCTTTTGCTGTGCTTTTAGTTTTTTCTTAACGTCTAGTAGAGAATCTTTTCTGTCTCCTAATGTTATTATTGCTTGGTCTGGTGTTTTTTCAAGCACTACTCCTGCTCCTACTTCCACTAGTGTTTTTTCAGTGTTCTTTATTTCTGAAGGCATGTATACTCCTTCTCCTATTGGTGCTATTACGTCTTGTTCTTCTTTTTTGGATAGTTCTTCGATTCCTTCTCTAGTGGATTTGATCATTTTCAGTTGTTGTTCTACCTGTTGTAGATCTTGCTGTGCTTTCTGCATTCCTTGCTGTATCTGTCTTGCCTGTAGGGCTAGTCTTTGTTGGTCTTGTTGGTTCATGTTTATTCCTCCTATTTGTTTATTTATTTGGGTGTTATGTATATCTTGATTTTGGTTTATTCCTTTAACATAAATATTTCATCTACTCGGTTTATTTCTGGACCTGTGGTTTCTCCTCCAACGAGTATTCCATTGTTGTTTCCTATTATCCCGTTTTTAACGTATGGGTCTCCGAAGTTGATTGTTCCCACTTTTCCTTCTACCTTATAAGTTTCTTCTAGTGATTTTATTTCTTTTTCCTTTGTGTTTCTGTGGGCCAGGAACCC
Source organism: Candidatus Iainarchaeum sp. (assembly GCA_003553825.1). Classification (GTDB taxonomy): domain Archaea; phylum B1Sed10-29; class B1Sed10-29; order B1Sed10-29; family B1Sed10-29; genus B1Sed10-29. The sequence continues at coordinate 3,811 of PWFL01000008.1, read as the reverse complement.
TTTGTCCGTTGTAAACACGGTGGATCCTACTAAAGTTGTGCCTGCTACTTCGAGCGACGGTGCATCTATATCTTCCTTTATGAATCTGCTTATTGCTATTCCATTGTTGTTCATCGCTACTAGATTTCCTATCGCTGTGTATTTTGTATTTATAATGTCCACTTGGTCGAAGTATTCTTTTAAGGTTTCTTCTTCGTGTTCCATTATGGTTGATGGTAGTATGATTCTTTTGTCATTCATTGCCACGAATACTCCGATTAGGTTGGAGTTGCATACAGTGGTTTCAACTATGTCGGTTTCTAGAATGCTTTTTACTTTTTTCTTGTAGTTTTTTGAGGCTGCCGGTGGTACTAGGGTTATTTCGTTGTTTGATTTTGAGAATACTCCTATTTCTGAGGATTTTTGGTACTTTGCTCTTCCTATCATGTATACACCTAGTTCAAGTTCTTTTTCTCGGATGTTACTGTTCTTTTGGGTATGCTATTGCTTCTTCTGGTGTCATTTCTACTTTTACTTCGATTTGAGAGGGTGTTTTTGTTCCTGTTTTCCAGATTTCTTGGTTCAGTTCTCTTGATATCTTCACCTGTCTTTTGAGGTGCCGGTTTAAGTGGTTTTTAATGATCTTCATTGCTTTTTTAGGTCTTTTTTGTCTTGCTGCTTTTCTGGCTTCTCTTGTAGGCACTGTTAGGAATTTTTCTTCGGTAGGAACCTCTATTTCTTCTTTCTCTGGCTCCGGGGTATCCATTGCTTCTTCAAGACCTGCTTCTTCCAGTTCCTCTCCTAGTTCTTCGAGTTCTTCAGGTGTTTCTGGGGTCTCAACTTCTTCTATTTCAAGCTCTTTTTCGTCCTCTGTATCTTCCTTTTCCTGTTCCTCTTCCTCTGGTTCTTCGTCTTCACTTTCTTCTTCAGGTTCTTCTTCGGGTTCTTGTTCTTCCTCCGGCTCATCTTCTTCTTGTTCTTCTGATTCGTCTTCTGACTCTTCTTGTGGTTCTTCTTGTTCTATTTCATCTTCTTCCGTTTCTTCTGTAGTTTCTTCTGTTTCTTCATTTATTTCTTCGGGTTCTTCTTCTGGCATTTTTGTTCCTCCGTGTTGGACTGTTTTCTATTCGTTCTTCTCCATTTTGTTCCGTATTCTATTGGATAGTTTGTTTCTTCTCCAGTTTCTCAGTGTTCTTCTTTTTCTGATTGGGTGCCATCTTATGTCCTCTGTTTTTTGCATTACCCATAGTGGTGGTGACTGGTTGGATTTTTGGGCGCTTGCGAGTCTTTTCTTCATTTCTTGATCCTTGTTGCTGCTCATGTTTTTCACCTGTTTTGGTTTTTGTTATCTTCTTTTGATGTTTGGTTCCTTTTTTTGTGAACTTATCTTCTTTAGGAGTTGTTTGAGTTTTTCATCAGTTATTTTCCCGTTTATCTGTCCTGATCTCCATAGTCTTATTGCCAGTGCTTCTACTTTTTCTGCTTTTTCCGGTGTTGCTGCTCTTATTCTTCCTAGTCTTTCTCTTGCTTCTTTTGTTAGTGCTTGTCTTAGCATTTGTTGTTTCATTGCTTCTGCTTGTTTCTGCACTTGTTCTTGTTTCTCTTTTCTTCCTTCTTGTATCTGTTCTTGTAGTTCTTTCTTTTTTTGTTCTCTTATTTCGGAGATGTCTTCAGGCATCTTTTTATCCTCTTTGTTTTGAGGTTTATTGGGATTTTATTTCGTTGGTGGTTTTTTCAAGTAGTGATTGGCCTTTTGAAGTTGTTTTTCTTCCTGATTCGGCTTTTTCCACGTATCCTGCTTCTTCCAGTTGTTGTATTGCTGTTCTTATTATTTTTCCGCTTGCTTTTTTGTGTCTTTCCGGTGCTGGTCCTCTGTCTTTTTTTCCTCCGTACCAAGTTCTTAGAGTGTTTACTCCTGTTCCTGGGTTTAGTTGGAGTCTTCGTAGTAAGGATGCTGTTCTTTTGTACCACCAGTCCTCTTGTTTTGGTCTTCTTTCTCTGTCTTGGCCTGTTTTAATGTGGTTTGCCCATTCGGGCTTTTTTATGCTGTCTTCTTTTTTCAGTTTCTCCGATACTTCGTCTATGAGTTTAGATGCTTTTACTTCCTGTATATTAACCATTTGATCACCTTTAGAGCTTTTTCTAGGTTTCTCTGTTCTCTAGAGAATTCCAGTTTCCAGGATGTATATAAATTTTTTGTGTGCCTCTTATTTATAAGTCTCAATATTAATGTATCTACTGGTTATTTTTACCCAGTTTTTCCTCACTGTAGCCGTAGGTTCTTTCCCCCCCGCATTCATTGCAGATATAGATTACTCTACTGTTCTCCGAGTCAATTCTTACCTTTACTGTTTCTCCTGGAACCCAGTAACTGTAGCAGTTCGGGCAGAACTTTCTTTTAAGGTCTTTAGATATTGGTATGTTGTATTTCTCAGATATTTTGTGAGCTATCTCTATATATCTTCTGGATCTTTCCGGATGCTCGGGAAACTGTTCTTCCGCTTCGTTAAATAGTTTTTTTATCCGTTTTCCAGCAAGTTCTTTCACCCAGCTTGGTTTTGACATGGTTTATGCTCCATTGAATAATCTTGATTTATTTACTTTTATTCGTTGTACTTTAAAATTATTACAGGAAGTTTAGGCACTACGTGGTTTCCTCGAATATATCATAAAATCCTGAATAAGATTCAAGATTAGGAAAAAAATGAATGCGCCGACCGGGATTCGAACCCGGGTCATTGGCTTGGAAGGCCAGCGTCTGTTAGTCAGTCCATTGAAGTGGATTGACTCTTAACCCCTGGACTATCGGCGCTTTTACAGTTCTTTATTTTTTATCGTGCTTTATTTTAAATCTTCCAGTGTTATCTCGCTTTCAAAGGGTTTGTTGCCCTTACGGTGATATATAAACGGTGTTATTAGGATTATGGCTATTATCGTTATTATTACTATGCCCACTATAATAGCGATGTTATTGAGCAGGAAAGTAATCAACAAGTTTCTATCACCGTTTTCTAAGGTTGGTTCCGGCTCCACATCTATCTCTCTTACTTGAGTTAATGGATCTCCCGTATGACTGGATACTACTGACACTTCAAAAATTTCTCTACGTGTTACAGGGAAGTCTCTGAATTGGTAAGTTCTTTCTTGATTAGGCTCCAAGGATATCTCTTTAAGCCTGTATCCTGTGGTGTTTGATCCTGCCTTCAAGTCTCCTATTTTTCCCTCAGGACAGTTATTAATCACTGTTGGTGTTAAATCAAGGCTTTCTCCTTCTACTGTCTTTGTAATTGATCTAATCTCTAAGCAATCGTTGCTTGAGGCTTGTGCTGGAGAGATAAAAACCAGGGTGAATAATATGGTTGCTATTGTTAAAGGTAGAGCTGTTTTGAATCTCTTCATTCTTTCAAGCCTCATTTTTCATTCCTCTAAGTATTTTAAATGTTTGTAAGTGTTTTTATGGGAAGACGGGGATTTGAACCCCGGACAACCGCCTTTCTGCGAAACTTTTTTGAATCGTAAAACTTTTTCTAAAAGTTTTACTTCAGGGCGGCGCTCTCCCGCTGAGCTATCTTCCCTTTCCACCTGTGTTTATTTAGTGCGTTTCTGTATTTCTTTATTTGTGTTTGGATGGGCCGGACGGGATTTGAACCCGCGGCTACCAGGTTTCTTCAGGCTGTGTTTTCAAGCCTTTAAAAGCCTGGTGCTCTGCCAGACTGAGCTACCGGCCCTTTCATGGCTTAAGTGAATAGAATAAGGATCAATGCCACGATTATTGCTGCTGCTCCAAAGGTTATGGCGAACTTTGTTATCTTCTTCATCCAATCACTTTTAT
>PWFL01000018.1 GCA_003553825.1 Candidatus Iainarchaeum sp. | reverse complement strand
TTACCGAGCTCCGTGTAACTAATCCTGCCTCTACTTTCCAGTATCTTTATTATTTCTTCATCCTTCTCATCTAGCTCCATTTCAGATCCCTCGAACCAGGGTATACTGCGCCTGGAACTATTATATTAATTAACCTCCATAAATAAATCAGTCAGCTACCCATGTCTGAAGACGGGGCTTGTCCGTGGACTAAAGCCAACTTACATCTTCTATACAGAAGATGCAGTGGTTGGGTTCAACATCTCGGACTTAAGAGCCAGCTGACCGTGGCTCATCCCATCAGAACTTTTGTCTGATGGTAAAGTTTCTTTCAAACACTTTAATCCTATGTTTTTGGAGGCATTATAGTCTGCATTTACTTCGTATCCACATTTTCTGCACTTGAAATTATTTCCATTTCTATTATTCTTTTCTACATGTCCGCATTTACTGCATTTCTGGCTTGTGTTTTTTGGTTTTACGTATCTTGTTTCTATTCCTTGTTCTTTGGCTTTGTATTCTGTGAATTCTTGTATTTTGCGGAATCCCCAGCTATGTAACTGTCTCTCGAATCTCTTATCATATTTTTCTGTTTTGTTTCTTATGTCTGTTAGGTCTTCGAAGGCTATTACTTGGCAGTTGTGTTTCTGGGCTTCTTCTACTATCCTTCGGGATATTCGGTGTAGGACATCCAGAGTGTAGCGGTTTTCACGTCCAAATATTTGTTTTAATGTCCTTTTAGCTGAGCGTGTGTCTTTACTCTGGAGATTTCTCCGAGTCCTGAAGAATCTGTTCTTCTTCCATTTGACTTCTTTACCAAAGAACTTTCCTGTTGAAGTAACTGCAAGGTTATTAATACCAATATCTACTCCTAAGGTATTTTCTCCGTTTTCATATAATACTGGTCTTCTGATAGTGATGTGAAGGTAGAATTCGTCTTTTTCTTGGTTGTAGTTTAGTGTTGCTGTTCTTTTTTCATAGTTTTTGTCATCTAGGTGTTTTTTCTGGTAATTTCCTAGGAGGTATTCTGCTTTGATTCTTCCGTCTATTGTGGAGAGGGTGCAGTATCGGTTTTTTATGGTTGAGCTTCTTTTGTCGTAGATAATTGAGCTGTATTTATGGATATGTGGTTTGCTTGCTTTTTTTCCATTACTCCATTTTATTACTGCTTGTTTTATTGCTTCTGCTCCTCTGTTTCTTGCTTCGCATACGAGGTTTGCTGTTAGGTCGGTTTTGTCTTTGATTTCTCTGTATGTTTCTTTGTGTAGTTCCATTTTGTTGTAGTTTTTTCTGTCTTCTTCTATCCATCCTGCTTCTATTACTTTGTTACAGGCTTGGTTAAACTGCTTGAATGTCTCTAACAGTTTCTTTTTATTTTCTGGAGCTACATCTAGTTTCACTTTAATTGTCTTCTTAACATAATCGCTCATAATCATATTATATGGCCAAAGATATTTAAATGTTAAGGATAATAAGATATACACCGATTTCTCCCATGACTAAAGTCTTGGGTTTCCTCGGTGATAACTTATGAGTTCTCAAAAAATCTCCACCAACACTATATTAAAAAAATGTAGAAAAGCAGGAATCAATTTCTGGATCTCTGCAAGAACAGCACTGGAGCTAAAAGAAAAATACAAACAAGAAGAAGGCAAAGAAATAACTGAGGAACAGCTGAACAACGAGATACATCAGACACTGAAAAAATACAACGAAGAAGCAGCAGAGAGATTCAGAAGCTACCACTCCATCTCAGTAAGAACATCCGATGGAAAGCTACAATCATTCGACAAGAGCAAAATAACCGATTCACTATTAAAAGAAACCAGAGTACCGAGAACAGTAGCCAAAGAGATCTCGGAAGAAGTAAGCGAAGATATAAGAAGACTACAACTACACAACATCTCAAGCGCTCTGATAAGAGAAATGGTGAACACCAAGTTATTACAGAAAAGGCATATAGATGAAAAAAGACAGTACACAAGGATAGGGCTACCAATACACGACGCCAAACAGATGATAATTGAGGAGAAAACCAACAATCCAATGCAGTTACAGGAAAAATTCGCAGAAAGGATACTCGAAGAATACACATTAACCAAAGCACTACCAAGGGAACTTAGCCAGGAACACCTGAAGGGAAAAATACACATACACAGCCTATCCGGATTCATAACAGCACCGGAAGCCATAGAAAACAACCTCTACAACCTATACAAAGAAGGACTAAACATACCAGGAATAGTTAAAACAGGACCAGCCAAGAAACCAGAAGTAGCAGCATCACACGCAGCCAGAACACTCCTCACCTCAAGCCAATACACATCACAAGGAGTATCAATCGACTCATTCAACTACTACATAGCACCATATCTGGAAGAACAAAACCCCAAGCAAATAGAACAAACAGCACAAACCTTTCTATACGAACTCAACCAATTAAGCAGCGGAACAACCACAGTAACAGTGAATCTAGATACAAAAACACCAGAATCACTGAAAGAAAAAGAAGTAGTGAAAAGAGGAGAAAAAACAGGCTCAAAGTATAAAGAATATGAAGAAGAGGCAAGAAGATTCCTTGAAAAATTCCTAAAAGTATACAAAGAAGGAGACTACGATAACGAACCCTTCAAAACACCCAGAATCAGCATAAAACACCACGGAGACATAGAAAAAGAAACCCAAATGAACAGGGAAGAAATTGAACAAACCCCAAGACCACTCTACCTACTAAAACAAGGAAACCAGCACAATGGAAAGGAAAAAACAACTTTAAACGGACAAACACTGACAAAAAAACACCAACAACGAGGCATAATTCAAACAATTTCTCTAAATCTGCCTGAATACCTAGGAAAAAGCGAAAAAGACCTATACAAACAAATAAAGAGAAGAATTAATACAGCCACACAAATAACCGAGAAAAAAATAGCGAACATATCAGCTAGAAAGAAAAAACTACTATTCCTAGAAGAAAACCAAATAAATCCAGAAAAACTACCTCTCCACATCTCAATATATGGATTAATACAAACAGCACAACAAATAACCGAAGAAAACTCCTTAAATCAATCAGTGATACACCAAGCCAAGAAAATAACTCGAGAGATAAAAAAACAAGCTCAGAAAAAACCAATAGATATTAAAATAAGCCAAAAAACAGATCAAAACACCTTAAGGAGATTCACCGAAGGAAAAACCACGGAAGAAGACGAAAAAAATCTGTTAAAACTATCTAACAAACAGCACAAAAACCTGACCGAGATACAAAGATACTTGAACGGAGGAACATTCCTAGAAACCAACACCACCGAACCGCTTAAACTAGGATATCAAAACATCAAACTCATCAAAAACAGGGAAAAAGAATCAAAAGAAGAGAAAAAAACCAAACCAATAAAACAACAAACTCCCTTCATAAAAACACTATCAAAATTCAAAAAAGAGGACCGGAATGACACACAGGTTATTTATCGCCATAAGGATAAAACCAAACCAAAAAATAAATGAACTACTCCAATACCTCGAGAAATTCAACTCCACTAAAACAGTTGAAAAAGAAAACCTGCACGTGAACCTCAAATTCCTGGGAGACAAAAATGAAGAAGAATTGAAAAAAGCTAAAGAAGCACTGAAAAAACTGGAGGGATTTGGAAAATTTAAAGCAAAACTAACAGGAACAGGAGCATTCCCTAACAAAGACTTCATAAAGGTAATATGGATAGGAGTAAAATCACAGAGAATTGAAGAACTAGCTGAAAGAATAGAACAAGCTTACACTGAAAAAGGATTTGAAAAAAGAGAAAAACCCTACAAACCACACGTAACAGCGGCAAGAGTAAAGACAAAACCAAACCCAGAGATAAGAAAAGTGTTTGAACAGTACGACAAACACTACAAAGACACCCAAGTAAAAGAAATCGAATTAATAGAAAGCGAACTAAAAAAACAGGAACCCGTTTACAAAACAATCAAAAAAATAAAACTATGAAAAAAAGAGGAAACTATGAAAACAAAAAACAAGATAATACCCTTTAAAATAATCTTTGCAACTCTAATAATCATCTCGATATTTTCAACTGCAGGTATAAGCATTACTTTAATCGGAGAATACGAAGACAGCCAACTGATCGGAACGGAAACCTACACCGCGAGAATACCTACGAGAGAAGACCAATCAGCCATTCTAGAAGACCCTATCAAACTAAACAACAAGTTCGAAGCTAATTTAATACCAAAGATATCTACAGAGGACCAAGAATTTACATTAACTCCTCCAGGAACACAAACTCTCATGATAAGAGAGGAAGAAGAATACGAGTTTGAATTCACAGGTGAAGTATCCCAACTAATAACAACACAGAAAATCAATTTCAGAGAAGGGCAAATAGATCTGGAAGTAGAGATCCAAAACAATAGAGATTTCACAACACAAGTAACCACGAGTTACGAAGTAACGGGACCACCAAACACCAAGATATTCTACCCTTATGCAGTTGACAATCAAACATGGAACTACGTAGTACTGACAAACGAAAACCACAAAGGAAACTCACTGGCAGTAGCAACCAACACTTACTTCACTGGCCACGAGCCATTCCAAGAAAGAAGAACTCAACACGTGAGAAAAGGAAGAGAACTAGAACCGGGAGAAACAAAGACATTTGAAATAACACTAAGACCAATGAACATATGGACCGAAGAAAACCAGCTCGGCTACCCTCACCAATACTCAACCTTCCTTGAAAACACACTCGTAGAAACCCAAGGAACAATAGAAAAAGACATAACCAGCGGAGAAACCCCGCAAAAAACCGATGAAATACTATCAAAAATACAGACAACAAAACAAACCACGGGAGACGGATCATTCACAAACTTCAACACAGTTAACCTGGAACAAGAAGAAATAAACAGCCTGGAAGCCTCAGTAATGTTCAAAGAACTGTGCATACAAGAAGAAATACCATGCAGAATAGTGATAGGGCAAACAGGTAACGGTAAATTCGCCTGGATAGAGACACTTGAAAACCAGGAATGGATATCAATAGATCCTTTCGAAGGAACAAAAAGCCATCCAGATCACAGAGAACTGTACAAAGAACCAAAACTCCCTTACATAGAAGTAGAAGGAGAAGAAGCAGAGGGAGAACCCTATCTAGAAGCTACAAAAGCAGGTCTACAACGAGACATACTCAACCCACTCTTTTACCTTATCCCGATACTTGCACTAACAGTAACAGTTATCACAATCCTCTACTTCAAATCAGAGGACCTTATAGAAAGACTAACTCCAGAAGAAATAGAAAAAGAACCTGAACTAAACGGAGAATACGAAATAATGGTGGAAAAAGAAGAAGTAAAGGAAAAAACTGCAGTACCCATGTTCGAAAAAGTAAAAAAAGAAAACGGAGAAGTTAACATAGAAAAATACGCGGAAGAAACCAAGTACTCTGAAAACCTCGTGGAAAACTACATATCCTACCTAAAAAACCAAGGTTACATAAGACCTAAAAAACAAGAACAGGAAGAGGAACAGGAAGAATAAGTGAATAAAATGTTTCCAGAGATAAAAAAACAACTGGAACCCAAAGAAAAAACTCGGGAAAAAATAGAGAAAGTAAAGCAGGGTATCATTCAAAAAATAGAGCAACAAGGCTACAAAGCAGAACCAATGGGATCAACAGCCCGAAACACCTACCTACCCGAAAAACTCGACATAGACATCTTCTTCTACTTTTCGGAGAACACCACGGAAAAAGAACTCGAAGAAAAAGGAATAAAAGTAGGTAAAAAAGCACTCAAAGGGCAAAACCCAACCACACACTACGCGGACCACCCTTACGTGAAAGCGGAGATAAACGGAATAGACGTGGACATAGTACCCTGCTACGATCCTGAAAAATACCTGAAAGACAAGGAAAAACCCATACTAACACAAGAACCAAGATCAGCAGTGGATAGAACACCACTACACAACCATTACTTGAATCAAAACTTGAAAGAAGAACAAAAACCAGAAGTAAAGCTACTGAAAAAATACCTGCACAACATACACTGCTACGGAGCTGAAGAAAAAACAAGAGGATTCTCAGGCTACATAACCGAGCTACTAATCCTAAAACACGGATCATTCAAAAAAACACTAGAAGCAGCCTCAGAATGGAAAAGAAACCACAAAATAGATATTGAAAACCACGGAGAAAAAAAATTCAACGACCCATTAGTAATAATAGATCCAGTGGACCCGACCAGAAACGCAGCAGCCGCACTATCCGAAGAAAAACTAGGAACATTCATAGTAAAATCCAGAGAACTACTAAAAAACCCAACAAAAGAAAAATATCGGTCTAAAACAAAAATAAACATGCAGAAACTCGAACAAAAAAACTTAATACTCTTAAAACTACCTTACCCAAAAGAAACAGTCCCAGAGATAGGATGGAGCCAATTAAGAAAATTAGAAAACAAAATCACCAAAGAACTGGACCAACAAGAATTCAAAGTATACAGATCAACCCATTGGACCGACGAAGACAAGGAAGCACAAATACTACTAGAAATGAGGAACACCAAGCTACCAAAACACGAAAAACACATGGGCCCACCCTTCTACAAAAAAGAACACGCGGAAAAATTCATTGAGAAAAACCAAGACATCTACATACAAGGAAAAAGACTCCAAGCATCCAGAAAAAGAAAAAACACAACCGCGAAAAAAGCCATAAAAACATACCTAGAATCAGAAGAACCAGAAGTTCCATCCAGATACAGAGAACCCGTGAAGAAAGCGAAGATAATTCAAAAAACACGGAAAATAAAGAAAAACAAACCAATACTCAAAAAATACTCAAGGCTCTGACGAGGAAAGGTAAAATGAAAATACGGACAAAAATAAGGAATACTGAAAACCCTGAAAAACTCAAAGAACACATAAAAAAACTAATGCCAACAGCCCAACTGACACAAGAACAAAAACAATTAAAAGGAGAAGCAAACTTCCAAGACGTATGGCAAAGAGCAAAAGAACAGCAAATAAGAAAAACACTACTAGAGGAACTCAAAAACAACAAAAAAGGAAAAAAGACCTTTCTACATCTGGACAAACTAGGAGCTAGCACTGGAAAACTCTCAATCTACGTGAGCTCAGCCACCGGGGAAATAACCCTGGAAATACCATGGGAAGAAGTGGAAAAACACAAACAGATAAATAAATAGAAAAACCAAAAATAAACATGAAAACACTCAAAGCCATCACCCCTCCAAAGACACTAATCCTACTAATCCTGATATCAACCACGGCACTAGCCACAGTACAAATCACAAGCCCAGTAGAACAAACACTTGAACCAGGAGAAACACTGGACCTAACCGAAGTGAGAAACTACCCCCTACCAGTAAACATAAGGATAGACATAGAGAAAAATAATTGGGTAAACGCAACTTCGGAAGACCTAGGAACATTCATAAGAGACTTAAACAACACTCTAGCAATATACCTAACCAACACACCTGATCAAGAGGGAAACCACACCTCAGAAATAACATTCATAGACCAAGACGGAGAAACACAGACAAACACCATTATATACACCTTGGAAGAAAAAATGCTGTCCACAACAATGGAATACCCAGTGAAAAAAGAACTACCAAGAGACGAATCCACAAATATAGGGAAAGTAGCACCGGGACAAAGATTCAAACTACTAGTAAGAAGAGACATGGACACCGGAAGATTCGCCTGGGGGGAAGCCGAACTAGAAAACATAGAATCAACTTACTACCACGTTCCAAGGGACAAACTCTTAGAAGAAACCTTACCACTCAAAACCATTCAAGACAAAAATATAGATACGGGAGAAACTTACATAGCAATAGAAGCCACTGCCCCCACACAAACAGGAGAACACACACTACAACTAAAACTCGACAGCGACTACACAGACAGAGCAACAAGAGAACTCACACTAGAAGTTGACAGGCACGCATACACCTTCAAAACCCAAAACCTATCCAAAAACGCGGGAGAATCAGCACAAATACAATCAAAGATAAAAAGTAACTCCATAGCAGTGGAAAACTTCACCTACACTCCAATAACACTACCAAAACAATGGGTAGCGGACCAATTAGAACAAAAAACAATTCAAGTAATACCAGGAGAAACAAAAGAATTCACACTACCAATACAGATAAACCAAGAAGGACAATACACAGCAGAATACGAAGTAATCGATACCACGGGAAGAGAAATAGAAAAACAATCATCAATAGTAACAGTAAACCCAACACTCAGATCCAAACTAAAAGGATTTGGAAAAGGACACAGCCTAACACTACCAATACTACAACCATTCTACTCATTACTAAATCTTTTCTCCTAAGAATAGGAGAACTCTAAATTCTATAAAAAAGGTGAACCATGAACTTTTCAGAAGAAGCAATAGCAAAAATAATTCAAAAAGACCTGGAAACCACTGAAGAAATAGAAAAACTCAAAAAAACACTGGCAAAAAAACACGGACTTGAAAGAATACCAAAAAACAGTGAAATACTCGAAGCAGCGAATGAAAAACAAAGAGAAAAACTCAAACCAATACTACGCAAAAAACCAACCAGAACGATCTCAGGAGTATCAATCATAGCAATAATGACAAAACCGCTAGAATGTCCAGGAGAATGCATATACTGCCCTGGAGGAACGGACAAAAAAGAAGGAACTCCAAAGAGTTACACAGGAGAAGAACCAGCAGCAATGAGAGCGGAAAAAAACCAGTACAAAGCTAAAAAACAAGTTCAAAACAGATTAAATCAATTAAAGGACATAGGGCACCCCACGGACAAGATAGAGTTAATACTCATGGGAGGAACACTACCAGCACATCCAGAATACATGGAGAAATTCGTTAAAAACGCGTTGGACGGACTGAACAAAGAAGAATCAAAAAACATAGAACAAGCAAAAAAGAAAAACGAAGAAGCAGAACACAGATGCATAGGGATAACATTCGAAACCAGACCAGACTACTGCAAGCAATCACAAGTTAATAAAATGCTTTCGCTAGGTGGAACAAGAGCAGAAATAGGCGTACAGCACCCTGACAATGAAATCTACAAAAAAATCAAGAGAAAACACACAGTCAAAGACGTTACAGAAGCAACAAAATCCGCAAGAACTTCTCTATTAAAACTCAACTACCATATAATGCCCAACCTACCCGGATCCACTCCTGAAAAAGATCTGGAGATGTTTAAAGAGTTATTCCAAAACCCAAAGTACAAACCGGACATGCTCAAGATCTACCCCACACTACTAACAAATCCTGAAAAAACCGGGCAAAAAACAGAACTATACGAAAAATGGAAAAACGATGAATGGAGCTTCTACGGAGAAGAAAAAACCATAGAGCTACTTGCAAAAGCAAGAAAACACATACCAAAATACGTAAGAGTAATGAGAACACAAAGAGACATACCTGCAAAACTCATAAAAAGAGGGGTGACTTCCAGCAACCTGAGAACACTCGTGGATGAAAAAGCCGAGAAGATAGGTATAGATACCAGAGAAATAAGGTACAGAGAGATAAGAGACGAAGAACCCGAAGCTACCAAGATAAAAACCAAAAACTACAAAACAGAAAACACAGAAGAAACCTTCATATCAATAGAAGACCCAATACAAGATAAAATAATAGGATTCACAAGACTCAGCTTTCCTGAAAAATCACATAGGCAAGATATAGATGAAAAAACTGCAGGAATAAGAGAACTCCACGTATACGGACCATCCAAACCAATAAAAAACAAAGAAACTGAGAAAAAAGGAGTACAACACAAAGGATACGGAGAAAAACTACTCCAAGAAGCTGAAAAAATAGCAAGAAAAAACAACAAAGACAAAATGCTAGTTATATCAGGAATAGGAGCAAGGGAGTACTACAGAAAAAAAGGTTATAAGCTCCAAACCCCTTATATGAAAAAACAACTATAAAAACAAATAAAGAGGATCAAGATGGATTACTCAAAAAAAGTAAAGAAAAAACTCAAAGAAAAAAACGCATCCCCGCTCGACAGAATAAAAATCAAAAAAAGAGAAAAAACCTACGAAGGAGTACTGATGCCCAACACCGAGATGAGCGAACCGGACTGCATCACCATAAAAATGGATAACGGCTACAACATAGGAATAGAGAACACCAAAGACCTAGAAATAGAGAAGCTTGAAAAAAGAAAGAAAAAGAAAAAAACAAGAGAAATAGAACAGGACGAATCAAAACCCCCGATATCTCTTTTATCAACCGGAGGAACAATATCCAGCAAAGTGGAATACGAAACAGGAGGAGTGGAACCAGCACTAACCGCAGAAGAAATAGTGGCACAAACCCCGGAAATAACTGAACACGCATACATCAGAAACTACGAACAAGTAAGCCAAATAGCCAGCGAAGACATGCACTCCAAAGTATGGGAAAAACTAGCTGAAAAAGTAAAACAAGAACTAAACAACGGATCAAGAGGAGTAGTAATAACACACGGAACCGACACAATGCACTACACCTCAGCAGCACTATCATTCATGCTAACAAAACTCACAAAACCAGTAGTATTAACAGGAGCACAAAGATCAATAGACAGGGGATCAACCGACGCATCAATGAATCTAACCTGCGCATCAATAGCAGCAGCACAAAGCAACATAGGAGAAGTCGGGATAGTGATGCACGCGACAATGAACGATGACCACTGCTACTACATAAGAGGAACAAAAGCCAGGAAAATGCACACCAGCAGAAGAGACACATTCAGACCAATAAACGACAAACCAATAGCCAAAATAAAACCAAACGGAAAAATAAATAAACTACAAGAACACCGAGAATACCAGAATAAAAAAACCAAAGCAGAGAAAGGGTTCGAGAAAAAAATAGCTATAATAAAAGCCTACCCAGAAGCCGATCCAGAAATAATCAACCACTACGAAGAAAAAAACTACAAAGGCTACGTTCTAGAAGGCACGGGACTAGGACACATGCCAACACAAACGGAAAAAACATGGATACCTAAAATAAAAGAAATAACCAAAAAAGGGAAACCAGTGATAGGTACAAGCCAATGCATCTACGGCAGAGTCAATCCAAACGTGTACAAAAACCTGAGAAAACTATACCACGAAGCCGGAGCAATCCCAGGACAAGATATGACAACCGAAACAGCCTACGTGAAACTAGGGTGGCTACTAGCAACCGAAAAAGATCAAGAAAAAATCAAAGAAAAAATCAAGAAAAACCTGAGAGGCGAAATAACTAAAAGATCACACCCGAAAACATTCCTATACTGAGGCGTAACTATGGAAACAGAAAGAAAAATAATAGGGCTAACAGGATACCACAGAGCGGGAAAAGACGTTGTAGCAAGATACCTGAAAAAAGAATACAACTACAACACACTAACCTTCTCGGACGCACTCAAAAAAAGACTCGAAGAAAAAGAAAAAAAAGTAACAAAACACAACCTATCAAAAGAAGGAGACGAACTAAGAAAAGAAAAAGGAAGAGCAGGACTAGCAAAAGAACTATACAACATAATAGAAAACAAAGACTGGGAAAAAATAGTTATGAATGGGTTTCTATCACCGGAAGAAGTAGAGTACATACAGAAAAAACCATGCGAATTCCATCTAATAGAGATAAAAGCCGATCCAGATATAAGATTCAAAAGAAGAAGTGAAGACGAGCCCGATGAAAAACAAAAATTCCTGGAAAGAGACAGAAGAGACAGAAAACAGAAAGGAGCGGATAAAGCAATACAGATGGCGGAAAAAACAATCACGAACAACTCAGATCTAGAAACCTTGTACAAAAAAATAGATAAATTCATGAAAACAATAAAAAACGATTAAAATGACAGAAAAACCACAATACGAAGAACTGGAACTAAAAGCAGGGTTAGAATTCCATCAGAGGCTGGACACAGATAAATTATTCTGCAGCTGCAGTTCCCACATGACAGAGGAACCAGAAAAATCAATTCAAAAAATAAGCAGATACATAAGACCAACGGAAAGCGAACTAGGAAAAATGGATCCAGCAGCAGCAAAAGAAGCAATAAAACAAAAACAATTCATATACAGCTTATACAAAGACTCAACCTGCCTAGTAGAAACAGATTCAGAGCCACCACACCCAATAGATAAAGAAGCATTCGAATTAGCTCTAATAATAGCTAAAATGCTGAACTGCGATATATTCGACGAGATAAACGTTATGAGAAAAACAGTTGTGGACGGATCAAACACCACCGGGTTCCAAAGAACAGCTATGATCGGAGACAACGGACACATAGAAAAACCACTTGAAATCGATATAGAAGGAGTGTTCCTGGAAGAAGAGAGCGCGGGGATACTCGGAGAAACAAAAGGAAAAAAAGAGTACAGACTGGACCGGCTAGGAATACCTCTAGTGGAGATAGCCACAGGTATAATAAAAGGAACCCCGGAAGAAATCAAAGAAACAGCTTTAAGAATAGGCACAATGCTCAGAACAACCGGAAAAGTGAAAAGAGGACTGGGAACAATAAGGCAAGACCTGAACCTATCCATAAAACAAGGAAACAGAGTTGAGATAAAAGGAATACAGGAAATAGACGAACTCGAAGAAATAATAGAGAACGAAGTAAAAAGACAGCTAAACCTACTCGAGATCAAGGAAGAGATTAATGAAAGAGATATAGGGAAGATAGATCTATCAATACAGGATTTCACTAAATACTTTGAAGAAGATGCTCCAGGATTCATGAAAAAAGCAATAAGTAAAGGAGGAGGCGTATACGGATACGTAGTGCCTAAATTCAAAGGAATACTGGGAAAAGAACTCTTGACTGATCACAGGTTCGGAACCGAACTAGCGCACATAGCCGAAACACTAGGAATACCAGGAGTGATACACACGGACGAAGATCTCGGCAAATACAGTATAGAGGAAAACATAGAGGAGATCAAAGAAGATAAAGACCTATCCCAAGAAGATTCCATCATACTGATAGCTTCCGAAGATCCTGAAAAAGCTAAGGAAGTTCTAAAAGAACTGGAAAAAAGAATAAAAAAGGCAAAAGAAGGAGTACCTCCAGAGACCAGGAAATCAATTGAAGAAGCAAAGACAAAGTACCTAAGACCGCTCGGATCCGAGAGAAGAATGTATCCTGAAACCGATATACCTACCATAAAAGTTAACGAAGAAGAAAAGAAGGATATAGAAGAGAAAACACCTCCAAAGCCAGAGAAAATAACTGAAGAACTCGAAGAAAAAGGAATCAGCAGCGAACTATCAAAACAATCACTAAAATCACCTCATATCAATAATATAAGAAAGATAATCAAAGAAACAGAAGTGGATCCAACCACCATAGCAACCACCTTTACCAACACTCTGAAAGAGCTAGAAGATGTTAATACAGAGGAATTAACCCCAGAAAATTACAAAGAGATCTTCAAATCTCTAGAGAAGGGTAAGTTCCCAAAAGACGCTGTAGGAGAGATTATAAAGATAAAATCAAAGGATCCAGAGAGATCAATAGATCAAATAATAGAGGAAGAAGATTTAGAAAAGATCTCAGAACAAGAGATAGAGGATAAAATCGAGGAAAAGATAAATGAAAACCAAGAATTAGTGGAAGAGAATCCTCATAGAGCCTTCAAAGTGATAATGGGTCAAATGATGAAGGAATATCAAGGCAAAGTAGATGGAGAAACGGTTTCAAGGTTGCTTGAAGAGAAGATGGACAAATGAATTGAGTCAATCTATACTAATAGGAAATTTTTCTAAGATTCAAATCCCACCCGAGGCTTGACCACAATTTTTTTACTTGTTTTCTAAGAGCTCTTCCATTCTTCTAGTGAATTTTTCTGCTGAGTTTAAGGCGTTTTTTGCTTCTTTTTTGGTTGCGGTGAATGAGATTCCGTATTGGTCTCCGTGTCTTTTTTCTC
>PWFL01000005.1 GCA_003553825.1 Candidatus Iainarchaeum sp. | reverse complement strand
GGTGTTCCCTTCTTTTTTGTGTGGTATGCATATTCTTTCCAAGTGTCTTTTCTTATCCAGGTTATCTACTGTTAAGTATAGTACTTTTTCTCCTTTTAGTGATTCGTATTCTCCGTATTCTCCGTGTTCTTCCAGCCATTTCCAAAGTTCCATTATCTCTTCTAGGTTGAGGTCTCCGTAGTGGTAGGTGTATTTTGGATGCATTGGGACTTCGTGTTGTTCCGATAGTTCCAGTGCTCTTTTTGGATCCACTTCTCGAGGATTGTTTATTTCTTCTTCCACATCCACGTCTTTTTCCTTTGTTTTTTCTTTGAGTATTTGTTTCCACCATTCTTCGCATATTCCTGAGGGCACTAGCATGTGGTTGTTGTCCAGGAAGTCTCCGAATGTGGCTAGTATGTCTCCTAAAAATAGTATTTCTTCTATTTCATCTTTTATTTTTTTTGCTTGTTGTATTGAATTGACTTTTGTGACTTCTCCATTTTTTAGTTTGACTATTGGCGGCTCTATTTCGTCGCAGGGTGTTACTGATGCTGCTTTTCCCGGTCTTTCCGTCTTTATCTGTGTTCCTATTGCTGTGAATTCGTCCATGATTATCATTGCTGCTGGGTGTATGCTCTGTGCTGCTATTCCATTGTTCCTGCTTTTCCCGTATCTTAATCTGAATCCTCCTTCTCTCATTGGGTAGCTGAATACCGGTCTCCCTCCCACTACATTTGCCATGAATTTCGTGACTGGTGTTATTTCTTTTTTTTGTTCCTCTTCTTTTCCATCTGTATCTTCTTTTTTCACTTCTATTATGTTTTCCAGCCATTCCCATCCTAAATCGTGTTTTTGAGTTGTTTTTAGAACTTTTTTCTTTTTTTGAGCTACTCCTTCTGCTAATACTAAACACATTCCTCCTCTTAGGTTGTTTGTATCTATTCCTTCCACGTTTTTGTTGGCTTTTACTTCTATGTTTTCGGTTGGTCCTCCGTCTATGCATACTGGGCAGTTCTCCGCGATTTCTTTTACTTCGTCTTCGCTCGGGTGGTACTGTAGTCTTGAGGCTTTTTCGTGGTACGCCTCTACTTCTTCAGCGTATCTTTCTATTTGTTTGTTCGTGGCTTTGTAGGGGGATATTCCTAGTTTTTCTCTGGCGTAGTCGCTGAATATTACTGATTTGGCGGCTGAGGTTCCTCCTGCTGCTCTTATTGGTCCAGCATATTTTACTGCTAGGTAGTCTGTTCCGTCCGGGTTTTGTTTTATTGTGAATCCGCTTATTCCTTCTGTTCCTGCGATTGTAATTCCTTCTGTTTCGATTGTTAGCGCGGTTCGGACCGCTTGTTCTATTTTTTCAGCTTTTGAGTCGTATTCTCCGTATTTTCCTTCTAGTATATCGTCTATTATCTGGAATTCTATTTCTTCTCTTGATTTATCTTTTTTCTGTAGTTCTCTTATTCTTTCAGCGATATCTTCTGGTCCAACGATTCCTTCCACTCTTGCTGCCATGTCCTTTGCCTGGGGTATTTCTACTTCATTGGATGGGTCCAGGTTTTTTTGCCTTGCTTTTTTGGCTTTTTCATAGGCTTTGTCCGTTCTTTTCTGGATTTTTTCATAGTATCTGTTCATGCTGCTTCACCTTTTTCTCTCACACCTTCTTTGTTTATTCCCTGATCAAATCTAAGAACATTTATTTTTCCTGTTTTTGTCTCTACTACTGGTAGTTTTCCAGGTGTGGGTTTGTGGCCTATTTTTCTTTGATACGGTGTTTTTTCTTGCCATGTCCCTGAGTTAACGCATAAAGTGCCTCTGTATTTGTCGTACCCGTTTTTGTGTACGTGTCCTGTGTGGTATATGTCGGGCACTTCCTCTATTACTAGGTGATCCTCTCTTTCCGGGGTCATGGGTTTTTCACCGTGGATTGGGTGCAGGTGTCTTGCTTTTAGTGTTTTTTTCAGAACTCCTTTTATGTTTTCGTAGCTTGCTGATTTTATCTGTGGTATTATGTCATCGAAGGATGTTCCGTGGTACATTAGAAGTTTTAATCCATGTAGTTTCACCACTGCTGGGCTCCCCACCATCGTGACGTTGGGTAGTTCTTCCAGTCCTTCTATTAATTCAGGCGGTATTTTTGGCTGTGGATCTGCTTTGTTCACAGCGTCGTGGTTTCCCGGTCCGATTATGATTTGTATATGGTCCGGTATTTGTTCCATGTATTCTTTGAATTGTTTGTACTGTTGGTAGATGTCAGTTAGTGTTAGTTCTTTTTCCTGGTCTGGATATACTCCTACTCCGTCCACCAGGTCCCCTGCTATTGTGAGGTACTTAACCTTTCCTGCCAGTTCTTTCTGTCTTTCGTTTCCTCTTTCTCCTCTTAACCATTCTATGAATGATTCGAAGTTTTTTTCCAGGAAGTATTTGCTTCCTATGTGTAGGTCAGAGGTTGTTACTATTGCTATATCTTCTTCTGTTGTTTTTAGTTCTCTTACTGGTAGATCGGGGCAGTGTACATTGTTTATTATGAATAGGTTGTTGTTTCCCATGTGTCCTTCTACTGCTATTACTTCGTCGTTCACCAGTTCGTCTGTTTCTTCTATGAGTTCTTTTTGGTTGTTCGGCACTAGTGCCTTCATTAGCCCGGTCGGGTCCTCCAGCTTCATGAAGACGTGCCCGTTCTTCGTTGTTTTCTTCTCTGTTATTAGTCCTATGACTTTCATGTCTCCTTCTTTATCCTTTGCTCTTTCTATGTCTACTGCTGAGTTTTCTCCTCTTCTTCTAAGTATTTTATGTATTTTTCTGTGCCTGCTCTTGAAGTTCTCAACGAAGTCCTCCACTTCTCCTTTTGATGTTGATTCTCTTGATATGTCCTTTTTCAGTATCTCGATATCCGTTTCGTATTGTTTTGACTCAGCTTCTTTCAGTGATCCTTTCACCTTCACTTTTTCTTTCTTTTTCTTTTTCAAGTCTTCTGGCTCTATAACTGCTTTTGATTCAGGAGTTTTTTTATCTACATTTTCTGCTAGTTCTTTTGGGTTTTCTTCTTTTTTTAATTGGTCTATTGCTTCAGGTGAGACCAAGTATCCTTTTTCTCTCAGGGTTTTCACGGCTGTTTGTATTTTTTCCATCTGTTGATCCTCTATTTAAACTTTATAGGGTTTTCCTTTCTCTTTGGGTGTCTTCACATTATTTAGGAAGAGGAACTTTTCTCAGATTCACGTTTTTTAGATTCACGTGATCTACTCCGTGATTTATTTTTGGTTTTGGTTGAATAAAATAATACTCCATG
>PWFL01000027.1 GCA_003553825.1 Candidatus Iainarchaeum sp. | reverse complement strand
TTCTCAAGTTTGTTTTTCTTCTCTTTGTTCTCTTTTATTCTCTGTTTTGTCTTTTCAAGCTCTTTTTCCTTCCATTTCTTTTCTTTGAATTTTTCCTTTTCTTTTTCTAATTCTTTCTTCTTTTTCTCTGTTTTTTCTATTTTTTTCCCTGTTTTCTGTTCTTCCTCCTTGTTTTTCCTCTCTTCTTTTTCCTTTTTATCTATGAGTTGTTCTTTCTCTTGAACTATCTCTTGTTTTTTTCCTTGAGTTAGGCCTCTTTCGCATACTGGGCATTTTGCTTCTTCTTTTTTCAGTTTTTCCAGGTGTTCTTTTTCTTCCTTTATTTCTTTCTGGAGTTGTTTTTGAAGTGTCTTTAATTGATTTTTTCGTTTTTTAAGATTTTCCAGTTTTTCTTTCTTTTTTTCTAGTTTTTTCTCAGCTTCTTCTTTTGTTTTTGTCTTTGTTTTTTCCTTTATTTTTTCAATTTTTTCTTCTTTTTCTTTTTTCTCTTTCTTCAGGTCTTTTAGGTTTTCTTGTATTGATTTGAGCCTTGTTTTTACCTCGTTTTGTTTTTCCTTCTTTTTCTTTACTTTTTTCTTCTGTTCTTTCAGTTCTTCCAGCTCTTTCTTTATCTCTTCTTTTTCCCGGGTTTTGGTCTCTGGTAGTTGTTTGATTTCTTTTTCCAGGTATTCGATCTGGTTTTGTAATTTGTTGGTTTTTTGTTTGAGTTCTTCGTGTTTTTTCTTTTTCTCCTCTATTTTTTCGTGTTTCTGTTTCTTTTGTTTGATTTTTTTACTTTTCTCCTTCTTTTTTTCCTTGTTTTTCTTTTCTGTTTGCTTTTGTTTCTTTATTTGTTTCTTGATGTCTGGTATTTTCTCTGTTTCTTCTGTTTCTTTTGCTTGTTGTTTTTTCTCTTTTTTCTTGTCTTTTAGTATGTTTATCGTGGTGGTTAGGTTTTTTCTAGCGTTTTCCCATTTATCCAGCTCCAGTAGCTTGTCTATTTTTTCCTTTCTCTTGCTCTTTGGTATTTCTAAGAAGTAATCCATTTCATCCTGTTCAGCGTACACCGCTTTTGAGAACAGGTCGTAGTCCATGTCAAGTATTTTTTGAACTGATTGGTTTACTTTTTGGGTGCTCGGACCTTCTATTAGTTTTTCTTTGTTTTCCTTTATCTCTCTTAGTTCTGCTTTTTTGGTTCCTTTTCCTTTTTCTATTATTCTTTTTACTTTGTATTCCTGTCCATTGGCTTTGAATGTTACTTGTACTTCTGATTTTTGTTTTTGTGCTGGTTTGTTCATTATTGTCTGGTCCAGGGTTATTTCTCTTGCTCTTAGTGATGGATAGGTTCCGAATAGTGCGTAGGTTATTCCTTCTAGTATTGAGGTTTTGCCTGTGCCCATGTCTCCTACTATTGCGTTTGTGCCTGGCCTGAAGTTTATTTCAGTGTCTTCGTGGCTCTTCCAGTTTTTTAGAACTAGTTTTTTGAGCATGTGTATTTTTTGTTTTTCGAGAAATAAATCTTTGTTTTTTACTCTATTTCATCTAGGTCTATATTTTCTTTTAGTTCTCTGTATCTGTTTCTTATTGTTACTTCTGTCACGTTTGCTGCTTCTGATACCTCTTTCTGTGTTTTTTTCTCTCCTTCTATTTTTGCTGATAGGTATAGTGCTGCTGCGGCTGCTCCTGTTGGTCCTTTTCCTGATATTAGTTTTTGTTCTCTTGCTTTTTCTAGTATTCTTTTTGCTCTTTCTTGTACTGTTCCTGATAGGTCTAGTTTTGCCCCGTATTTTGGAACGAACTCCACTGGATCGGGTAGCGGTACGTCTATATTCATTTCTTCTTTTAGCATTCTGTAGGTTCTTCCTATTGCTTTTTCACTTGCTCCTGATCCCGCGTACTCGGATAGTTCTTTAAGGGTTCTGGGTATTCCTCTTTTTCTGCATACTATGTATAACGTTGCTACCAGTACTTCTTCTATTACTCTTCCTTTTACCAGTCCTTTGTCCAGCACTTCTCTGTAGAGTTTCGCTGTTTCTTCTTGAACGCTTCTTGGCAGTCTTAGAGATGATATCATTCTTTTTAGTTGTCCTAGCGCTACGCTTAGATTTCTTGCTTTTGAATCAGTGTATATTAGTTTTTTGTGCCATCTTCTGAGTCCACCTATTCTGTTTCTCGTTTCCATTTTTAGTTTTGTTCCTCTGGCGTCTCTGTTGAATTGATCTATTTCTGTTGATAGGTTTTTGTCTATTCTTGAGTGGTTCAGTGCTGATCCGGTTCTTTGTTTTTTCTCCCTTTCTTCGGATGTGAAGGCTCTCCATTCCGGTCCTTCGTCTATTACTGTGTCTGTCAGTACTAGTCCACATTTTTTACAGACCACTTCTCCTTTTTCGTGGTCTTTCTCGGTTTTTTTAGATTCGCAGCTCGGGCATTTTGGTTTTTCTTCCATTTTAACGACCTCTTTTTGTTTTATTTAGTTGGAGTATTTCGTCTGTATCTTGATCTTCTTGGTTTTTGGTAGGTTTTTACGGTTTTTAGTTGCTTCTTGATTGGTTCTGAGTTGCTCTAAGTTCAGTATTGTTTTTTAGAATTGGTTTTAGTTGCGTATAAGGTATTCTCCACTTTTTTAGAAGTATTTTCCATTAGAAATACTGTTTTTTGTGGAGACTCTATTAATAATTCCACACTCAATCTTTATAAAGGCTTCGGTTTTTTAAGTGTTATTTAAATAAGGGTTTAGGAAACCTTAGTTAATTATCCCATATTTAAATGAAGTGTTCCTGAATCCCTATAAATCAATCAAGTGTTAATTAATTCAGGTGTTTTTCATGAAGTTTATATGTGACGTGATGCTGGGTAAATTGGGGAGGTGGCTCAGGATGATGGGTCACGATACTGAGATAGCTTCGGATGAATTAACTGATAGAGATATTCTGAATATAGCTGAAGAAGAGGGTAGATTGGTTTTGACCAGGGACTCGGACTTGAAGAAGATGAATTCACCGGTTGAAGTTATCCTGCTGGATTCTAGGGATTTTGAAGATCAATTGAAGAGAGTTTTCACTGAATTGGATTTGGATACTAATTTCCCTGAGGGCTCGAGGTGTTCTCACTGTAACAGTGAATTGAAAGAAGTTGGAGAATCGGAATGGGTTTGTAAGGGCTGTGGTCAGGAGTACTGGAAGGGCAGCCACTGGGATAGAATAAAAGAGATTGAGAAGAGGCTTGAAAACTTGAATTAATTCTTCTTCTAGGATATTAGGTTGGCTTCTCCCTGCTCTATGTTTCTGTATCCTTCTATTTTTTCCTCTAGTTCTTCTTGAACTCTGTCCGGATCGTCATCAGTGTCCAGTAGTGCTCCTGCTTTCACTATGTTGAGTCCGAAAGCTACTGGTTCGTTCTTAGCGCTCTTTATGTCTTTTATTTCATCTAGTTGATCCATTATTTCTTTTGGGTCTGTTTCTTCTTCTGGATAGATTTTGTATATTACCATTACTTTTCCCATGTTTTTTCCTCCTTTATCTTCTTATTTTTTTACTTGGTTCGATTGTTTTTATGGTCCTCTGAAACCACATTCTGAGCATTCGTACGGTATGCATCTTTGTCTGCATGTGTCACATCTTTTTATCTTTGTTTCTCC
>PWFL01000030.1 GCA_003553825.1 Candidatus Iainarchaeum sp. | reverse complement strand
GGAAAATAAAACATATAAACCAAAGGTGAATGAATGTTCGGAGAAATGTTGATCGGAGAAATACTCATAATAGCTTCGGGTGTTTTCCTGGGCTACGTATTCCCGGATCTAATCAAGGAATGTGGAATAGGAAACGACATAAGCTACTCCTACCTATCAATAGTAGCGGTAGGTTTACTACCCGTTATAGCTTACTTCACCAGGCCAGTATGGGTTCATGGAGATCTTTCAATCGCGGGCATAGCAGGATTCACCGAATCAATATTCCTCTGGCTAACCATAACTCTAGTTATAGGTGCTGCGATTAGAATAACTCAACATTATCTCTCCAGCAGATAAATCCTCCAAACTAGTTCTAAGGTGATCAAATGAAAGTAGCAGTGGATACCTATGGATGCACACGCAACAAATCCGACGAAGAACTAATAATAGCACAGATAAGAAACCACGAGAGATACGAAGAATCAAGTATAGAGAAAGCGGGTATAGTTATCCTTAATACCTGTGGAGTGAAGAACAAGACACAGTCAAAGATGATAAACAGGTTAAAAAAATACAGAGAACAAGGAAAAAAAGTTCTAGTAGCAGGATGCCTGCCAAAAATAAGCCCGAACCTACTTAAGGATCAAGAGGCAGCAATGACTTCTCCAAATACAATAGAGAAAATTCCAAAGGCACTGGAAGAACTGGAAAAAGGACAAATACCTATCTACACTGAAAATAAAGTCAAAGAGAAGGATAGAGAGAACAAATTAAAGAAACCAAGAGAAACAAGAAAAGGAATAACAGGAATAGTTCCAATAGCCGAAGGATGCCTTGGAAACTGCACCTACTGCGGAGTAAAAAAAGCAAGAGGAAACTTATATAGTTATCCAGCAAAAGACGTAGTACACCAAGTAAAAAAACTACTGGAAAATGGAAAAAAACAGATCTACATAACAAGCCAAGACACGGGCTGCTACGGAAAAGATAAAGAAGAAAACACCGATCTACCAGCACTAGTTCAAAGAATAACCAATATAGACAAAGAGTTCAAGCTAAGAATAGGTATGATGAATCCAGAGCACTTTAAAAAACCTGGAAAAAGACAAAGACTTATAGAAGCAGTTAAAAACCCTAAAGTATATGATTTCCTTCACTTACCCATTCAATCAGGATCGGATAAAGTCCTAAAAGATATGAACAGAAGATACACAGTTCAAGAATTCAAAGAAATAACTGAACACCTGGGAAAAGAAATCAAGAACCTGAACCTAGCAACGGACATAATAGTAGGGTACCCAACTGAAAAAGAAAAACACTTTCAAGAAACAATAAACCTAGTAAAACAAGTAGAACCGGATGTAACCAACATATCCAGATTCCATCCAAGACCTGGCACGGAAGCACAGAAATTAGATCCTTATAAAAGCGAAATCCTAAAAGACAGATCCATCAGACTAACAGAAATAACTCAAAAGATAAGTAAAAAGAAGAATAAGTTGTATATAGGCGAAGAAAAAGAAATACTGATAACAGAAGAATCACAAGAAGGATACACAGGCAGAACAAACAACTACAAAAAAGTAAAGATCTCGAAACCTCTTCAAAATATTGAAAACACGGGAAAAAACTTAGAAGTAAAAATAACAGGTTCCAGTACAAGAGGATTGAAAGCAAGACCTATAGAGTAATCAAAAAAATCTTAAAAAAGAAAAATGAACTTATAATACTAATAAAAACAACCTGAAAGAAGGTAGGGCAACACCAATAAATAAATAGTTTAATAAACCCTATTAACACATGCGGCTACCAATACAAAGATCCCTGCATAAATACATCGAGAACATAGATAAAGTCGCCCTCTTCAGCATATTCATAGTACTGACTCTTCTACTGTCATTCATACTATCCAGCTTCATCTCAGTGGGTTCAGGATTCATTAGATTCACTTCAATCTACGCCGACCTCACTCCTCTACAAATAATTGTGATGGTTGGGATAGGACTTACCTCCATAGTATTAATATCAATATTCCTATCAGCACTCATATCCACGATAAAACTACAGGAAACGCTCGATCATGTCACATACAGAAAAGTCAGCTCCGTTTTCAAAAAATACGTTCTACAGATGACCGGGTTCTTAGTAATACTCACAGTCATCACTATAACTCTAGGGACCTTACTAATGTACGCGGGAATTCCAGAAATAATTATCCAAGCAGTAATACTGGTTATCTGGGCAATGTTCATATTCACACCTCAGATAATAGTTCTGGAGGACTTTGGAGTACTAGAATCAATGAAAGACGCAGTGAAATTCATAGAAGGATATCCAAAAGCCCTGGCAAAGTACTTGATAGTAGGCCTAATCCTAATGTTCTTCTTAACACTAATAGAAGTGGGGCTAGGACAGTTCTTCATCTGGGCACACCAAATAGTTTCAGTAGTGCTCGTATCACTAGTAGTCCTCCCGTTCCTACAAATATACGCAACACAGCTCTACCTCAAAAGATATCCATTAACAGGTTTATAAATTCTCACACTGGAAAAATCCGTACTAACACTTTTTAACCTCCACTACTCAAAAGGATAAACATGGATCTAGTCATAGCTGAAAAACACAGCGCAGCAAAAACACTGGCGAACATACTTGGAAAACCAAAACAAGTGAAGAAAGGCAGAGTAAAATGCTACGAACTACAAGACATGACAATGGTACCGCTAAGAGGACATATAAAAAACCCTGACTTCCCAAAACAGTATAACAACTGGCGCTCAACCGATCTACAAGAACTAACAGAAGCTCCAATACAGTACCAAGAGACCAGAAAATCCATAGGAAACACAATAAGACACTACGCAAAAAAAGCAGACACATTAACAATAGCAACGGACTTCGACAGAGAAGGAGAATCAATAGGAAAAGAAGCGATCCAGATAACTCAAGAAAAAAACAAGGACATACCAATAAAAAGAGCCAGATTCAGCTCACTCACCGGAGAAGAAGTAAACAAAGCCTTTGGTGACCTGAAAGAATTCGACTGGAACCTAGCGAACTCAGCCGATGCAAGAAGAGAAATAGATCTAATATGGGGAGCAGTACTAACCAGATACATATCACTAGCCGCAAACAGGCTGGGAAAATCCTTCCTATCAGTGGGAAGGGTACAGACACCTACACTAGCAGAAATAGTTGACAGGGAAAAACAAAGAAAGGACTTCACGCCAAAACCATACTGGCAACCATGGATAAAATGCCAAAAAAACAACAAAGGCTTCAAAGCATACTACAAAAAGAAAAAATTATTCAAGAAAGAAAAAGCACAGAAATTAAAACAACTCGGACCAGGAAAAGCACAAGTAAACAAAGTAAACAAAAACAAGTACACAAGGAAACCACCAACACCATTCAACACCACCAAGTTCCTGAGAGAAGCAAGCAACATAGGATTCTCACCGTCAGCAGCACTATCAATCGCGGAATCACTCTACCAAGACGGAATAATAAGCTACCCAAGAACCGATAACACACACTACCCTGACTCACTCAACCTCAAAAACATCCTTGAACAACTCGGAAAAGTAGACAAGTACAAAGAACACGCACAAAAACTCCTGAAAAAGAAACTAAAACCAACAAAAGGAAAGAAAAAATCCACGGACCACCCACCAATACATCCGGTAAAAACACCTAAAAAGAAACTCAACAATTCACAAT
>PWFL01000037.1 GCA_003553825.1 Candidatus Iainarchaeum sp. | reverse complement strand
TGAACCATTTGTTTTATCCTAGGATCTTTACATTCCTTTGCTCCCGTCATCCTCTTGATCAAGGAAGGTGATATGGCCCATTGGATCCCTATCATCACTCCTACAAATCCAACTATCCCTATGAGCATTGGCAGTCCTGACACACCGAATATCATTAGAGCTATCCAGAACACTGCTGCTAGGAACCCTCCCATTATGAAGAAGGTCATCATCATTGCCCAGAGTAATTTAGGTTTCATAATAATCACTGTTTTTCTATATGTTTTTTCTTCTCCCTTTAATATATTTCTTCCTTTTCCTCTGGGAGTTTTTTATATTGAGAGAAGTATTAATTCTCCATGGCATCAAGTTACGAAGATTACTTCAAGCGCGTTATGCCAACCTTCATTATCTGGATTCTTTTCATAGGGGTTATTTTTCACGTGGTTGGCTTTGATCCAGCCAAAGCACTTGAAGTTGATTTCATTTACTTGGCTTTGGCTTTACTTGCTTTTGTAGTTTCTCTATTAGGTCATCTGTTCAGCTGGTATATCCTACTCGGGTATTTTGTCAAGAACATCAATATATTCCATTTATTTAGAGCTATGATGATAGGTTTCTTCGTTGAAAGATTTGTCCCTCATTTTTTCCCTATTGGAGAGTTTACCATGGGGTACATGGGTAGTAAGGAGGGTATAGCTGATTTGGATTCTTCCATGGCTTCCGTTACAGTGCAGATGTTCACCTGGGCAATCGGTTTCATTGCACTCGCTATAGCTATTCTAACTTGGGCAATGTTAACCATCACCGCGGAACTCTACGTATGGTTACTATTCACTCTATTGTTCTCTTTCTTCCTTGCTCTTGTTATTATACTTCTTTACTTCATAATCCATCCTCTGAAGGCCAGAGGCACGTTCAAGTATTTCTGCTCGAAGTTGATCATATTGGTCAAATACCTTGGTTTCTTCAAAGAGAAGCCCAAACATAATTTGATTCATGGGGCTATGGATTCGTTCGAATCCTTTGCAAGGGCAATAAAGCCCTATATGAAGGCAAAAAGAAGATTGATAGCTTCCAGTATTTTCATGTTCATCCATCATTTTTCTGTAGCAGCTATATTCTTCTTCACTGTGGTAGGAGTAGGTATAGGAGCACCTATGGCTAAGATAATGCTTTTCTTCATCATAGCTAGGTTGATAGGTTGGTTGACATTCTCACCGGGTGAAATTGGAACTTTCGAAGTTACTTCCATTGTTCTTTTATCCACTGTAGCTCCTGTAGGGCTGAGTGTTCTAACTGTGAGTATATATAGATTGATACAGTACTGGCTATCCGCCTTCGCGGGCAGTTTATTCGCTATTGACTACAAGGTAGAGCACATAAGTAAGAAAAAACCAAAGAAATCCAAGATATAGTCCTACATCATAATATGCTTATTTCTCTATTCTTTTTCTTTCCATTCTTCGTTCAATACTTTTCTTATTTTACGGGTTTTCTTCTCTCCTATTCCTTCAACGTCTTTCATCTGACTTTTACTAGCGTTCACCAGGTTCTTAATGTTTTTAAATTTCTTTAATAGTGCCTTTGCTAGTTCAGGCCCTACTCCGGGTAGTGACTGAACTAGATGTAGCTGCTGTTCCGATAGCATTAGAGGTGTTCTTTTTCCTTTTACTCTATTATTTCTTTTTTGTTTTATCTGTTCTCTGTGTGCTATTCTCTGGATAAGTGAAGCTGTTTCTTGTTTGTCAGTTGTATTCAGTATTGGTATTTCGTAGTCTATCGCTATTGAGGCTAGTGCGCCTTTTATCGCGTTTGGATGTATGTTTCTTCTAGTTTTTTTTATTCCTTCTATTATGATTATTGGTTTTTCAAATTCTTCTTTAAGGTTCTCTGCTTGTTCGAATAGTCTTTTGTCTATTATTGAGTCTATCAGATCCTTATAGGTTTTTCTCTCTATTGCTACTCTGTCCGATGCTATGTAGTCTCCTACTTCGAGTTGTTTTTTCTTTACTTCTGCTCCTTTTCTTTCCAGTTCTTCTCCTATTCTGGAGCTTGTTTCTCTTTGATCTATGTAGATCAATGGGTTTTCCCTATTTTCTTTTTTTTCCAGTGTTTTTTCCTTCATTTTAATCTTTTTCCTTGTTTTTTGAACTGTATTGTCCCAGTTTTTTCTGTTTTTCGTTTCTCTCAGGATCGTGTTTTGATTTTGGGTCTTTATTACTGTCTCTCCAGTTCTTAAGCATTTTTTTCATTTTTTTCTCTTTATTTTTGCTGGACCAGTAGTAGGCTTCGTCCCTGGTGTTCTTGGTGATTAGTATTGTGACCTCTCCTTTTTGCCTTCTTCCCGCTCTTCCTTTTCTTTGTATGTATCTTATTTCCGATGGTATTGGCTCGTAGAATAGTACCGTATCTACGGAGGGTATGTCCAGTCCTTCTTCCGCTATCTGTGTTGCTACTAGTACTGCTGGTCCCTTTTCCCTGAATCTTCTTATTGTTTCTTTCTGCTCGTCCTGGGTCATTCCCCTGTCGTTTTCTTTGTTTGTTTGTCCAATGAATTTCTCTACCTCTATGTTTTCTTCTTTTAATTTATCCACGAGTTTTTGCACGGTTCCTCTGTACTGTGTGAATAGGAGTACTTTTTTACCTTCCTGTATCTTTTCCTTTGTTTTTTTTATCGCTAGGGGCATTTTTGGATGTTCTTTTCCCTTTTCCATTAGTTCCTGCAGGTTTACTATTGCTCTCTGTATTTTTGGATCCGTTATTAGTCTTTCTCCAGCCTTGGTTTTTTCTTCTTTCTTCTTGTTCTTTATTTTTTTCAGGTAGTTGAGTGTTGGCTCCACTCCTTGGGTTTCAAGTAGTTCTATGGCGTGGTGGACCTTCATTAATCCGGCTACGTTGCTCAGTGCTTTGTAGGTTTTGTGTCCTTTGTTATCTATCTGTGATAATTTTCTTCTAAGGTTTAAGAGTCTTTTCTTTCGTGTCTTGTTCACGTCGTAGTTGCTTATGAACTCGTGTTCTTTTAATTCCGAGTACAGTTTTTTCATGTATCCCTGTAGCATCTTCTTTATATCTTTTAGTTCTTTTGGGAAATCCACTTTCTCCCAGTTGAATTCTTTGTCCTGTACATAAGGTTTTACGTCTTCGTCGTCCTCTGTCTTTATCTCTATGTTGTCTATGCCTAGGTTTCTGCATACTCTTTCTATTTTTTCTTTCTTTGATCCTGGAGATGCGGTTAGGGCAAGCACGGACGGGTTCTCTCGGTTGTTGTGATACTCGTCCGATACTAGTACATAAGCGTAGGCTTTAACTGCTCTGTGAGCTTCGTCGAATATTACTAGGGAAATGTCTTGTAGAGGCACTTGTTCTTCCAGTAGGTCGTTTCTCGTGGTCTCGGGTGTAGCGGTTATTATCTGTTTTTCCTCCCATTTTTTGTATCTGTCCTTTGGCCTTATTTCGCCCGTTAGGGTGATGAATTTATCCTTATCTAAATCCATTACTCGTTCTAATGTTTCTCTGTGTTGCTCTGCCAGTGGTTTAGTGGGTGCTAGAAAAAGTATTTTTTCTTCTGGGTTTTCTTTTAGTTTTTCAGCTATTATAAGAGCTGCTACTATTGTTTTACCTAGGGCTGTTGGTGCAACTATTAATGAGGAGCCTTTTTCAACGACTGATTCTGCGAGGTTTCTTTGGTACTCTCTGTCCTCGATTTCTCCTTTTTTGATAAATTCTTTATCTACGTATTCTTTCATGGTGCTTGGCACGTTTTCAGCTGGTTTAAACCCTTAAGTATTTATATGACTTCGC